>JAHIMN010000075.1 GCA_018896395.1 Verrucomicrobiota bacterium
CACCAGGCCGTAGTTTTTGGCTTCCTCGGGTGACATGAAGAAATCCCGGTCCGTATCCTTGGCGACTATCTCGATTGATTTGCCGGTATGCTTGGCCAGGATACCGTTAAGAATATCGCGTATCCGCAGGATTTCCTGGGCCTGGATGCTGATATCGGCGGCCGCCCCTTGCACACCGCCCCAGGGCTGATGCATCATGATCCGCGCATTCGGCAGGGAAAATCGCTTGCCGGGCGTCCCGGCCGCCAGCAGGATGGATCCCATGCTGGCCGCCTGACCCACGCAATAGGTGGCAACATCGCACTTGATAAACTGGATGGTATCATAAATGGCCATACCCGCCGTTACCGAGCCGCCGGGTGAGTTGATGTAGAAGCTGATTTCCTTATTGGCGTCTTCCGCCTGCAGGAACAGCATCTGGGCCACGATGAGACTGCTGGCTTCGTCGCCAATGGCGCTGCCCAGGAAAATGATGCGGTCCTTCAACAGCCGCGAATAGATATCGTAGGCGCGTTCGCCGCGTCCGGTTTGCTCCACCACCATCGGCACTAACATCTGGTTCTTACTGCCCATAATAAACCTCCCATTTTTATTTTCGATTTGCGATTGCCGATTTGCGATTTTCCCGAACAAAGACCTGCTGAATTTTCAATTTTCCCGAACAAAGTCCGGATGAACGGGATCAGTAAATTGGCAATCGGCAATCGCAAATCGAAAATTCCGTCAGCGTCCGACCAGCCGGCTGAAAAAGCCCTCTTCATTCAGCTTGGCATTGGCCAGCAGAAAGTCGAGGGTCTTGTCAATGCGCACCTGGTGCCGGATGGAATCCATCTCCTTCTTTTCCTCCAATTCCTTGCGCAGTTCGGCGCTCGGCATGCGACAGCGCTCAGCAAGGATCTCAACGGACCGGTCCACCTCCGCATCTTCCACCGCGATTTTTTCTTCCTCCGCAATACGGTGCAGAATATACCCGACCTTGACTTTTTCCGTGGCCGTGCTTGTCGCCGCGGTCAATAGGTCCGCCTTTTTTTCTGCCACCTGTTCCCGGGAGACGCCCCGCGTCAAGTTCTGACGGACCATGGAGGCAAACAGTTGGCGGGCCTCTTCCTGCACCAGCGTTTCGGGCAGATCCAGCGCGGTTTTGGCCAGCAGGTGCCGGATAATTTCTTCCTTAAGCCGCAACTTTTCGGAGCGTTTGGCCTCGTCCTGCAATGATTCTTTGAGCTTGCCCCGCAGGCCGGCCTCAGATTCCACTCCGGCTTTTTTCAGGAGTTCCGCATCCAGCGCCGGACGCCGTTTCTCGCGGATCGCCTTGACCTGAACCTGGTAGGCGGCTGTCTTGCCGGTCAATTCCTGGACTTTGAAATCGGCCGGGAAAATGACGGCAATCTCTTTCTGAGCGCCGACGGAAAGGTCCAGGAGCCCCGTATCAAACCCGGGCAGGAAGGCGTTTTCATCCGCCATGACCCAGAAATCCTTGCCCTGCCCCAGGCCGGTGACATGCTTGCCCAGTGCGGCCAGGGGTTTGCCATCGAACCGGCCTTCGTAATCAACCTGCACCAGATCGCCCTTGCGGACGGCGCGACCCTCCACCGCCTCGAATTGCGACAGGCGCTCGAGCCACGCATCCAGCGCTTGCTGGACGGCATCCTCGGACACGTCAATCGGGTTTTCCTTGAGGCCGATTCCCTTGTATTTCGGCAATTTAAACTCGGGCGGCACATCCAGCGTAACCTTGTAGGTCATGGGCTCATTGCGTTTCAACGTAACGTTTAAGTCCAAAACGGCCAGGGGATCCAGCGGCGCCTGCTTCAACGCCTCCGGGTATGTTCGCCCGACCAGGGCATCGCGCACGTCCTCGTCAATTTCCTTGGCGTACCGCCGCTCAACCAGCGCCGGCGGCGCCCGGCCCGGCCGGAAACCCGGCACGCGCGCCATTTTAACAAACGCGGCAATCACGGTTTTATATTCCGCCGCCACGGTATCCGCCGGCACATCCACGTGGAGAATTTTACGGCAAGGCCCCGCCTTTTCCACTTTTACCTTCATCAGCACCCCCGAGATTATTTAGCGATTAAGTTAGTTTGCGAAATAGGCAGGTATTAAATCACTAAACCACTGAATCACTCAATCATTAAATTCGGCCCTCGGCAACTATTCAGGTGGGAGGCGCACTATGTGCGGCGACGGTCGCGGCGCGTAGCGCCCCTCCTACAAGCCGTGAACGGCTACGTTATTCCTTCATGGTCATTAAAAATTCGGCATTGGTCTTGGTCTTTTTCAGCTTGCTGACCACCAGTTCCATGGTTTCGACCGGGGCAACCCCGTTTAAGGCCTTGCGCAGAATCCAGGTCTTGTTCAGCTCATCCGGATGCAGCAGCAACTCTTCTTTACGCGTCCCGGATTTTTCGATATTGATGGCCGGGAAGACACGCTTGTCCACGAGATGCCGGTCCAAACTCAGTTCCATGTTGCCCGTGCCCTTGAATTCCTCGAAAATCACCTCGTCCATGCGACTACCGGTGTCCACCAGGGCAGTGGCAATGATGGTCAGGCTTCCGCCTTCCTCAATGTTACGGGC
>JAHIMN010000007.1 GCA_018896395.1 Verrucomicrobiota bacterium
CTGCGCCGCTGAAATCCATTGGGGATCAGTGCTACTATAATTAAAACCCCTGTAATTGCATTAATAAAATGACAAAAAACGGCTGATATGGTATTTAGTGATTGCTCAGGCAATATCAGGTATAGCCCACGTTAGACGCTTTCCCGTAAAACATGACACGCTTTTGCCGAGAAGATGAGCGCAGGTTAAATGCCGCATTGGAAACCCAGTCCAACTTTGGCAATTGGGCAGCATGTAGGCGCAGGGCGAATTTCGTTCCCCGAGCTTGTCGAGGGGTTTGAAAAAACAAGGCAAGTCTGGTTCAGATGCGCCGGCGCCACGCGAAGCGCTATACCCGTGTATGCGCGAGCGCGGCAACGGCGCAGATGAGCCGGAATCGCCGCAGTCTTTTTTAAACAAAATTCGCACTGCTATTAACAGTGACAGGCGACAAGAGGAATCCGGCTGCGGCTATACGCCGCCTTAGAGAACTTGTCGTTTAATCAGCAATCAAATCAAGAAGGCACTCATGCGCATTAATCCTTTCCCAGCCTGGCGACCGGCGGCGGAAGCCGCAGCCCAGGTAGCCAGCGTGCCCTATGATGTGGTTGACCGCGCCGAGGCCGCCGCCCTGGCCAGCAATCAGCCGCTCAGTTTCCTGCATGTCACCCGTTCCGAAATTGACCTGCCCGAAGCCACTACTCCTTATGACGATGCCGTCTATGCCGCGGCACACGCTAATTTTACCGCCCTGCAGAAGCGCGGCACGCTCATCCGGGAAAGCGCGCCTGCGCTTTATATCTACCGCCAGGTGCGGGAAGGTCATGCTCAACGGGGGATTGTGGCTGCCTGTCATGTTGACGACTATGCGGCGGACCGGATCAAAAAGCATGAAAAAACGCGGCCGGACAAGGAAGACGACCGGTGTCGGCACATCTTGGAACTGCGCGCACACACCGGCCTCGTGTTCCTGACCTATCGCGACAAATCGCAAGTGGATGCGCTCGTTCAAGTCACGGAAGCCCAGGCGCCGCTTTATGATTTCACAGCGGCGGACGGCGTCCGCCATACCGTCTGGCGCGTGAGTGAAAGCCCGGGGTTAGCCAAAGCGTTTGAGGGAGTGCCTTGTGTCTATATCGCCGATGGTCATCACCGCGCAGCGGCCGCCTTTCGCGTGGCAGAGCGCATGCGCGCCGCCAACCCAAGGCACACCGGCCAGGAAGACTACAACTGGTTTCCGGCCGTGTTGTTTCCCGCCAGTCAGCTCAAGATCCTGCCCTATAACCGCTGTGTTCGGGATTTGAACGGCCTGACCGAAGCCGCCTTTCTGAAAGCTGTGCGCAGGCAGTTCACGCTGACGGCAAATGCCGGCCCGGTCCCAACGGGAACTGCGGTCCCAACGGGAACTGCGGCCCCGCCGGGAAAAATGCACGCCGCCATGTTCCTGGGCAGGCGTTGGTTTGCGATGAGTTGGACGCCCGATCCGAAGGCCAACCCGGTAGCCGCGCTGGACGTCAGCGTTCTGCAAAACAATTTATTGGCCCCCATCCTGGGAATCGCGGACCCGCGCACTGACAAGCGGATTGAATTTATCGGCGGCATTCGCGGCACGCCGGAACTGGAACAGCGGGTCAAGACCGGCCGGTCTGCGGCGGCCTTTTCCATGGCCCCCGCGACCGTTGACCAATTGATGACGATTGCCGACGCGGGTCAATGCATGCCGCCCAAGAGCACCTGGTTCGAGCCCAAACTCCGGGACGGGCTATTGGTGCATACGTTCTGAAGAAATGCAGAATGCAGAATTGAACAAGCAATAAGCACTCCGCTTGCTAACTGCCGAATCGTGCTTTGTCAGAGCATCGCCGCGGATTTTGAGCTTGACGAATTAAAATTCGGAATCCGTAATTTATTCTTCCACGCTCCACGCTCCACGCTTCCGTTGCCCCGCTTCACACCGAGGCATCCTGCCAGTCGGCACGCTCGGCAGGGCGTCCGGAGGCCGGTTCGTCGGCGGCGACAATGGAGCTTACGTTCACCTTGACGGCATGAATCTCCGCAATGCCGAGATTTTCGCGCATGCTTTCCCGAACCCTCTGCTGAAGGACCTGCGACAACTGTTGAACCTTGGTTCCGGCCTTGACGGTCACATCCAGGCGCACTTCGATGTGTCCATCGCGCAAGGCGGCCACATCGGCGCGCAGTTGGATGATACCCGCAAATTCGTCCGCCAGCTTCGCGAGAAAATCATTGATCGCCTTCACGCTGATGCTGATCGTTCCGCCCTCGTTTTCAAACGTAAGGAAGCGCTCCTCCTTCACCGGGATGGCCGTCAGCCAGTACAGAAGCACGAGAAAGATGGCGGAAATCCCCGTCAGCAACCGACCCAGCTTGTCGTTGATCAGGAAATCCCCCACGGGCGTGTGAACCGCGACGACGTCGGCCAGCAATAGAATGCCGAAGATCATCAGTCCCACCGAAAGCACGCACTTGATCAGACCATGCAAGATGTTCATGTCATTTGCCCTCCGTTAAATGTTCGCTTGTTGAGACGTGATCCTTATTAAGGTCCCTGTGCTTCCTAAGGTTTTACGGCAACTTTGCTTCGGCTAATTCCAGCATCCTGGCTTGGACGGAATCCAGCACCGTATCCCGCAAGAATCTGCTGGCATTAAGAATTTCAATTCCGATCAGCTCGCCAGCGGCATTCATTTCGGCGGTGATGTCGGGGCTGACCTCAACACTGCCCGTTTCGGATTCATCTGAAATGGCTAAATGCAGGATGTCGTCTTTCTCGAAATATGTCATGCGACCTTTATTCATTTTTAAACCTCCCCGATTTTATACGTAAGTTGATTTGTTGCCGACTCGTAACATGAACCGTTATGGGCGTCAACATCCCCGCTTCCCGCTCATACGGAATCATAAGCAAACATTTATCATGCTGGCCGACAGCGACAAATCGGCCGGTAACGGCATCCACATATCGCTCGGCTGAGTGCCTTACAATGTGCCCCACCATTTCAGGATCGAAGCCTCTAAGCCGAAGGCGGTATTGCATGTAACCGGTCCAGACGATTATTGTCTCGCCCATTTCAACTCCTCGCAAGGGCTTCCGTCGTCCGTCGTCCCGCGCAACGCGGGATAAACCTGGCGCTTGCCACGCGTCCCGCGTGGTCTGGCAGCCGCCGTTTCCGGTGTGGCGTTCGTCTTCCGACACGCGTTTGACCGTTGGCCCCCGTTTGACGCATCGCACGGAACAGTCAAAAGGATATCAATCCGCAAAGGTCTTGCCATGCTTCCTGAATACCAATTCCCGTCGCCATCGTTAATCCTATTTGTCGCTTGTCGAGGGCGTTTTGGGCAACACATCCTGCAGACCTGATACCTATTTCTTTTTCTCTTTTGCTCCGACAATCTTGGTGATGCTGTCCGCGCCCTGAAAGAGATTGGTTCCCGCAGTGCTCTGCCAGATACCGCGTACCACAAAGTTAATGTCAATACTTTCCCCAGTCTGCGCCAGGGCGTTTTCAATATCCTGGCGGCGGAATTTGATAATCATTTCCGTGCCATCCTCGTTCAGCATCATGCGCTCAGAGCGGGCGCCGTCGCAGGTGGCGGAGATAATTCCGCTGACAGGGAACCCTGCCGGCAGTCTGACAAAGGCCGTCAAGATCCCCGGACTGACGGCCAGCGCTTCGGGTTTCAGGGTCACCTGGGCTTCCAGTATTTCCTTCTTAGGCGAATCCATGATTGATGATTCCATCACTCGGGCCAATGGTATGAGTTCTGTCTGTAACGAAAAAAATACAGTTTCAACTGCCACATTGTCCCGGTAAAAGAATATAACACTAGGCCCTCCCGTTCCATTATTAGGCTCCGTTTTGAACACAAAACACACATCCCCAGGGCCACTCTTGAATGCTTTGTAGACGGTGCCACCCATGGTTGTAGATGACGCCATCAGGTATGCCAGCCCATTCATTGCTTCATTCCATCCGTTCTTACCAACCACAATTCGTGCTCGGATTCGCTGGGATTGTTCACCGCTTTCCGCATCGAATTCCATCGTCTTTACCATGACATGGTCCATTCCTGGAACGGCAGTTTCAGATGAGGATCGTAGGTGATACCCCTTTTCACTGAGCGCTTGTAAAACGTTCGTCTCAATACCATCCCGAAATACTCCACTTGTGGGCAGTGTGAATCGCATTCCATCCACTACTGCCCGTTCGAAGTAGTTCGTCCATTCTTTGGAATCAACGTCCTTCGCGAGAACACACTCATACCCCACAAGAACAACAAAAGAAAACATATACATCACTGCGAACCTCTTTGCAGACATTGCATTCATTATTTGACTCCTATCACATCAGCTGGATCAAGAGATCCATTCACCTCGGTAGTTGAGAACGCTCCATTCGTATTCCCGCCCCAAGTGGAACCGTCCGGACTCTCATCACGTTCTGGGACGGACGTGATGTCTATCGCTGAGGTAGCATATTGAACAAGCGTCTCGTTTCCCAAATGAGGTCCTGCACAGGCATCGAAAATAGTACCGTCATACCTCACAAAAGCATGGTTTCCGAATGAACTTCTATTCGTTCCAACGAGGTCAGTGATGCCACTTGTACCTAACAAAGGAATCCTATTTGTCGGATTGTCAACAAGCGGATAGAATGGATTATTGCACGTCCCAACACCAACAAGGTCCGTTGCGAGAATGTACCCGAAAGGTGCCAGGCCGTTGTTCCATGTCGCCCCCATAAAGATGTATTCCGCCGAGACACCAAGTAGTCGTGCACATGTGGTCACGCCCCCAGCCTGGTCGTAACAGTTAACGACATTGCCAGAAGTGCCATATAGCGTGGACGACTTCTCAAGATAACCTGTTAGATCGAATGTCCCAGCCAAGTTATATTTGGGTCTGCCGCCATTTATATCATACGTGAGTCCATGCCCCGTGTGCAGGTATTGGGTAATATGGACGAGAGCATTGGATGCCGTTGAATCTCCGTTACAGGACGCACTTTCGATGTCAAAGTCCAACGCTTTGGTCCAAGCATTCTTCTGGCTTCCTGCCGTATTATCCCATGGTGTGGTTGGTTCATTCAGAATCGTGTAAACCGTATGAACCCCGGACGTATTCATATCCCAGGCAGCAGAGCCGGAACCATTGACGTTTTCCATCTTCCATTCCCAGACATCAGTTGTGGTTTTCTTGACACAGTTCGGTGTCGTACCGGAAATCTGGAATGTCACGTATTCCGGACTGGACACCCCACCAGAGAACGTAACATTAGTCTTGACCACGTCGCCCAAGGATCCTCCTGAATCAGAGGAAACCGCCCAGATAGCGGCATTAGTAATACTCACCGGTTTAACGGTAAAGCGGGCCTTGATTGCGACTGCTCTGTTCATCGTGTAGCAAACCGGAATATTCGTTACGTCCTTAATCCATTCGCCGTTCGAGATGTCGTAGGCGTTGGTGTAATTCTGCCGGATGTTGATTGCGTCGCTCGCTGATGACCAGGTATCGTGGTTGAACTTAATATTGGTTATCTCCACATTAATGACGGTCACCGTACACGTATCATAACAGTTGGTCGAATTAACAGCATACGCCCGGACCATGTAATTGGTGGGCACCGAGCCGGCGTTGAGCACGATACTTGTTCCGATAGAACTACCCAAAATAAAGGCACCGGTTTGTATTGTCGGGCTGATTTCCCACTGCACATTTGCACTGCTGCCCGGTGTGAGGTGGAGAGCAGTTGTATTGTTGACACAGATATAAATGTTGCTTTCCGCAATATCCACCCTCACCACCGCCAAATCCACCTGATCATAAAAATTCGTATTGTCTTTAGACGTGGCTCTTATCTTATAATTTGTTACCACGTTACCGGGAGCCACCTCCGCTTGCCATGCACCGTTAGATTGAATTGCAGCTCCGCCTAAACCTGACAAATCGGGGATCAACGACCACGTCACCCCCTGCGGGATATTCGTCCCCGTCACCGTGTATTGCACATTACTGCCGCCAACGCACGTTACCGCAAACCGTGGAGTAATCCAGATATCGGGGATACTCAACTGATAATAGACATTCGTGATATCCACCTGATATGTGCCCACATTACCTTGATTGGGCCCGGGATAATTGCTCGGAATGACCGGGCCAATATCCACCACGTTCGACATCGGCCCATAATTCCCAAGACTTCCCACCATTACGTTCGTGATCGCCACCGGCACGCCGTTTGCGGTCATTTTCCACCAATTGGTTTCCGAGGTGCGAAAGGAAATCCGATTCTGAAGCGTCCACAGGTATGCGCCCCATTTTCCGTCAACCGACTTGGTGCCCCGAACCCAGCCAACATTGTCAAATATCTTCCCCGGATAGTTGGATGGAGTCCCGTTGTAATTTACAGCCGCATTCCAAGCACCCTGGGGAGTATCATAACCCAGAGAAATAGCCTCCTGTTGTTCAATCGCATATGTGCCGTTCGTATCAATCTTAACTGGTTCCCCTTTCACTATATCCGTCAATTTCTCCGTTTCCCTGAGCAACATATCCGCCGTCGGGGTCCCCTGAATATTGAATTCTACCGGCTTAAATGACCGATCATGATAGTAATACGGCGTTTGGGCGGAAAGAAATGAAGAATGTAGAATGCAGAATGCAGAAACTAAGAAATACAATTCAAATTTTACGCTCATTATCTTTCTTCTCACTCTGTGCCTTCTGCCTTTGTGCCTCTCTGGAATCCGTCTTTCGTCTCCTCCTGTCTGGCGTCTGTCATCCGTCGTCTGTCGTCCGTGCTTCACGCGCTTACGGCCGGTTCCGGCGGTCTGACGCCTTGCACGATCACGTTGATCAGGCCGATTTTCTTGCCGGTCATATCCTCGACTGCATTGCGAACATCGTTCTGAATACGCCAGGCAACCTGGGGAATGCGGACGCCGAAGGCAATCACAACGTGGAGGTCCAGATTTAATTTCTGGTCTTCCATGTCCACCTTGACGCCGCGGTCAAACGATGCCTTGCCCACCATACTGGCCAGTCCCTCGGCGAATGAACCGCTCATTTCGACGACCCCGGGAACCTTGAGGGCCGCCAGACGGGCAATCGCGGCAATCACACTGTTGTGAACGCGGATCGCGCCCAGCTCAGTTCCATCCTCACCATGTTCTTCCGAGGCATCCTGGTCGGCAGTGACTGCTCCGCCTCTGTTATTTGCATCGGGCATCCGTTTTTTCGTTTCCATGGCTATCCTCCTAACACGGGCTGTGCCCGCAACCTAAAGAAATTCCAAGTTCCAAATTCCAAGAAATAGTCAAATTCCAATTCCGCCTTTGGCGGATCCGCCTATGGCGGAAAAAACAAAATAAATCCTGGTTTTCTTAACATTTTTTATATTTGCCTTAATTGATTGCATTTTCTTGGAATTTGAAACTTGGTATTTGGAATTTTATTGGCACCATGCCTCAAGTACCGGCCAATGTCATGCCGCCTAATCCATCTTTCAGCAACTGCTCCAGGTACGCCGTATGGTAGTGACCACGGCGGAACAGGGCATCGTTCAATACCGCGCGACCGAGCGGCGCGGTCGTCTTGACCCCTTCGATCATAAATTCACTCAAGGCTCCGGACATGCGCTGGATGGCTTCCTCGCGGGTATCGCCGCGCACAATGAGCTTGGCAATCAGGCTGTCGTAGAACGGCAGGATTTCATAGCCGCTGTAGACATGCGAATCCACCCGGATGCCCGGCCCGCCCGGGAAATGGACCCACTCCACCCGGCCCGGCGACGGCGCAAAATTATTGGCCGGATCCTCCGCGTTGATGCGAAACTCGATAACGTACCCTTGAGGATTAATCTCCTTCTGCTCGAAGGACAACCGCTGGCCGGCGGCGATCTTGATCTGCTCCTTGACCAGGTCGTAGCCGGTGGCCATTTCGGTAACCGGGTGCTCGACCTGGATGCGGGCATTCATTTCCATGAAGTAAAAATTACCGGTCGGATCAAGCAGGAACTCGATCGTGCCCGCGTTATGGTAACCGATGGCCTCCGCCGCGCGCACCGCCAGCTTACCCATCCGCCGGCGCTGGTCGGAAGATAGCACGGGACAAGGCGTCTCCTCCATGAGTTTCTGATGCCGGCGCTGGATACTACAGTCGCGCTCGCCGAGTTGGACCACGTTACCATGGTGATCGGCCATGATCTGGATTTCCACGTGGCGGGCGTTCTCGATATATTTCTCGATATAGACTGCCCCGTTACCGAACGCCCGCTCCGCCTCGGAACTGGCCATCATAAATCCCTGCGCCAGGCTTACGTCATTGTGGGCAATCCGCATGCCCTTGCCGCCGCCTCCGGCGGCCGCCTTGATCAGCACAGGATAGCCGGACTTGCGAACCACCTCCAGCGCTTCTTCCTTGGTCTTGACCACGCCCTTACTGCCGGGAATGGTCGGTACGCCACTCTTGCGTACGGTCTCGCGCGCGATGGCTTTATCACCCATCTTCTGGATGTTGTCGGCCGTGGGCCCGATAAAGGTGATGTTACAGCTTTCACAAATCTGGACAAAGTGCGCGTTTTCCGCCAGGAAACCATAGCCGGGGTGGATGGCATCCACGTCCGCCACTTCGGCCGCGCTGATAATATTGGCTATTTTGAGGTAGCTTTCCTGCGCCGGGGCCGGCCCAATGCAAATGGCCTCGTCCGCCATTTGGACATGCAGGGAATGCTCGTCTACGTCGGAATAGACGGCCACGGTCTTAACGCCCATCTCGCGGCAGGCGCGGATGATACGCAACGCGATTTCCCCGCGATTGGCGATTAAAATGCGGTTGAACATGGTAAATCAGGCACAAAGTAACATAGGCACAGAGGCACAAAGTTTCATAAACCTCTTAAATATTCCTCTTCACTTTGTGCCTTTGCCCCTTCTGCCTATGTGCCTCTCTTTAAATTTTCTCGATTTTAAACAGCGGTTGGCCGTACTGCACGGCATGGGCATTCTCCACCAACACTTCGTGGACGATGCCCTTGATTTCGGCTTTGATTTCGTTCATGACCTTCATGGCTTCGACGACGCATAATACCGTCTCCGGCGACACCTCCTGGCCAACCGTCACGTACGGCTCGGCATCCGGCGCCGGGGCGCGGTATAAGGTGCCCACAAAAGGCGCCTTGATGAACGCCATCCGCGGATCATCATCCTCCACGGGCACCGCCGGCGCGGGCCCCGCGAGCGGCCCGGCCTTGGGCGCGGGCGGCGCCAGGGCGGCCACCGTCTGCACAACCTGCGCGGCCCCGCCCTTTTTAATGGACAGGCGCACGCCGTTTTCTTCCATTTCAAACTCGGCCAGGCCATTTGCGGTCATCAGGTCAATGATTTCTTTGACTTTATCCAGTTGCATAGTCACCTCATTGGTTAACCCGGCCCACGACCGGACTTGAGATATTGAACTAATCCTATCAGGGCCAGATGATACCCCATGGCCCCGAACCCCATGATCTGACCCAGGCAAGCTCCAGCCGTCAGGCTGACATGCCGGAACTCCTCGCGGGCCGCCGTATTTGTAAGATGCACTTCCACGCATGGCACCGTGACGGCCTGAAGCGCATCCCGTAAGGCTACGCTGGTATGCGTATAGGCGGCCGGGTTCAGAATGATCCCGTCGAACTTCTCCCGGCTGGCCAGGATCTGCGAGACCAGCACGCCCTCCTCGTTGCTCTGCACATGCTCCAGCTCAACGCCGAGGGTCCCGGCCCGCTCCCGAAGCCCCTGGATGACATCATCCAGCGTCTCCTTACCGTAAAGCGCCGGCTCACGTTTACCCAACATATTCAGATTCGGCCCATTCAAAACAAGAATTTTTGTCATGGCCGCGCATTATCCTTGTTTGTCGGCTGGTTGCCAAGCACAAATACATCCTGGGCGTCAAATTCCATAACCCGCTGGTCATCGAGGCTAACCTTGACCTTGCGACCCAATACCCGCGTTTCCAGCACACAGCCTTCCCCTGCGGGACATCGCACCCGACTGCCCTCGTGCGGCAGTCCGCGGGCCAGATCCTGGTAACAGGCCTGTTCATAGCGCAAACAGCATTTCAGGCGCCCACACATACCGTTGAGTGTCACCGGGTTGAGTGAAAGACCCTGGCTTTTGGCCATGCGAATGTGAATATTATCAAACTCCTTGAGCCACACCGCACAACAAAGAACACGGCCGCAGGACGCCAGCCCGCCGCAGATGGCGGCCTCGTCACGCGCCCCGATTTGCCGCATCTCCACCCGCGCGCGCGTTTCCGCCGCCAAGTCATGGATCAGTTGCCGGAAATCCACCCGCTCGTCAGCCGTGAACGTGACGGTCAGGTGCGAACGGTCGAGAGAATAATGCACCCGCACGAGCCGCATTTCGAGTCGGTGCTCCTTGATTTTTTCCTGGCACAAGCGCCAAGCCGTCTTGGAAAACAACTGGTTTTCGCCGGCCATCGCCTGGTCCTGCATGGTAGCCCGGCGCAGAACCCGGGGCATACCTTCCGGCGCGGCCTGGGTCTCAGCGTCGATCGAGATCACATGCCCGTATTCCGGCACGCGGTCGGCCTCCACAACACAGGCATCGCCAATGCCAATGGCCAAATCCATGGGAGCCAGGCATCGCCAGGAATGCGTATCGTCACAATTGATATGGAGTAATCGGGGCATGGTCAGGTGTTCAGTGTTCTGGGGTCGGGGTTCTTAGTTCTTCGTTCCGCATTCTTCATTCTTCATTCTGCATTCTTCATTCTGCATTCTGCATTCTGTCGTCTGCCGCCGTCAGGCGGATAAACCCGCGCTCCATAACCACGGGCACGGGTAAATTCTGCGCCACTTGCCAGCGCATGTCTTCAATCGTGTTGATATTATCCAATGCACGGCGGTAAGTCAATGCGGCGGCAGACTGTTGAATTGCCTCGACCTGATCGGGAAACGCCGGCGCAACCGGTCCATCCGCGCCGACGACCCGGAGCAATACGTCCCTCTGCCATAATAACAGCCATCGGAACAGTTCGGTGATCGTTTCTTTATAGAGGCTTTCGATGCGGGCATCGCGAATTTCTTTGGCTGCTTTCAGTTCCTCGGACGCCGGGGTATCCGTGTGCTCGTCTGCATCCACTGTCTTTTCAATTTCTTCCCGCATCCGCTTCAAAACCCCGAGCACCTTGCGCGAGCGCTCCACCGCCGCAACCAGGCTCCGCCCCTCGATACCCGTCATGGCCAAGACAACGGCAGCACGCAATTCCGCGCCGGAGACGGCGGCTTCCGCCGCCAGCACCACGCGCTGACACCGCGACACCACCGTCGGCAGGAGTGCCGCCGGCTGATCGGTAACCAGCAGGAACAGGCATTTGTCCGGCGGCTCCTCAAGCGTTTTTAAAAACCGGTTGGCGGCATAGGGGTTCAGCCGGTCGGCGTTCAGAAACACCACCGCCTTCCAACCGCCCTCAAAGGAAGTCAGATTGATATGGTCCTGAACCGCTTTGATTTGCGCCATCAAAATACCGCGTGATTTTTTCTGCGGTTCCACCCACAACACATCGGGATGGGTGTGCGCGGCGATTTGCCGGCACTTCGCGCACTGTCCACAAGGGCGCTCGCCCGGCGCCGTGCAATAGAGCAGCTCCACCACCCGCTCGGCCAAGACCCCGGCGGCGCCCCGGGGCGCCCCCACGATTAGATACGCGTGCGCCAGGCGGCCGGAGGCCATGCTTTGCCGTAGCGACGCCAAAGCCTGTTCGACTTCAGGTTCCAATGACATGCTTTACCAACTCCCAGATATCGGCTTGAACGGCATCCTCATCGCGCGCGGCATCCACAACCCGGATGCGCTGTGGCCAACGCCGCGCCAGCTCCAGATACCCAGAGCGTACCCGTTCATGGAAGCAGAGTGTTTCCCGTTCGATGCGGTCCTTCTCCACACCGTTACGCAGATTGCGATGGCGCAGGCGCTCAAAGCCGGCTTTGACATCCACATCCAGCAGAATCGTAAGATCCGGCGCCAGGCCGCCGGTGGCCAGGTCGTTCAAGGCCACGATTTTTTCGACGTCACAGCCGCGCGCATACCCCTGGTAAGCGGTCGTGGAATCGGCAAAGCGGTCACACACCACGTAGACCCCATCCGCCAGCGCGGGAGCAATAATCTGGCGCACCAGTTGCGCACGGCTGGCCATGAACAGGAAGAGCTCCGCTTCCGCGGCCATCCCCTCGCCGCCGGCGTCGTGCTGGAGCAGACGGCGAACGACTTCGCCCACCGGCGTACTGCCCGGCTCCCGCGTGGTAATCACGGTATGACCTGCGGCTTGGAGTTGAGCGACCAGCAGGCGGGCATGCGTGGACTTGCCACTGCCTTCCGGGCCCTCCAGACTGATAAATTTGCCGCGTGGTTTCATTTATGAATGATGGTTAATGGTCAATGGTACCTGATACATCAGGAACAGCTAAGAAAAACAAGATAACCACGGATGAACACGGATTGACACGGATATTTACAAGAAGCA
>JAHIMN010000076.1 GCA_018896395.1 Verrucomicrobiota bacterium
ATAGTCAGCAGCTAAGTCATTAAATGTCGTTTGTCGAGACCCTGATGGCCTCCTTTTTTGCACCCGCGACCAGACAATATACGGAGAAATAAGTGAAAAAGATTTTTATCGCGCGTATCGGAATGGCGTGGTGCCTGCCGGTGCTTTTCTTGTTGGCAACCACAACGGCGATACAGGCCGGTGATTTCGGCTACATTACTAATGCCGATAATAAGATCACCATCACGCAATACACCGGTTCGGGCGGTATGGTTGTCATCCCGTCCATCATAGATGGCAAGACCGTCACCGACATCGGAGAAAAGGCGTTCTATTCCTGCAGCCGCCTGACCGCGATCACGGTGGATACAGGCAATTCCGTCTATAGCAGCGTGGATGGGGTCTTGTTCAACAAGAGCAAGACCGCGCTCATCCAATGTCCGGGGGGCAAAGCCGGGAGCTACACGATCCCTAACAACGTCACCAGCATCGGCGACGGGGCGTTCTATAACTGCACCGGCCTGACCAGCGTCACGATTCCCAACAGCGTCAACTGCATCGGAAGCGAGGCGTTTTATTCCTACACCCGCCTGACCAGCGTCACGATTCCCAACAGCGTTACCAACATCGGGAATTACGCATTCTATGACTGTGCCAGCCTGAAAGGAGTCTATTTTAAAGGCAATGCCCCCAGTATTGGTTTGTCTGTGTTCGACGGTGACAACAATGCAACTGCCTATTACTTGTCAGGGACAACGGGATGGGGCACAACATTTGGCGGTCTTCCGACTGCACTATGGAATGCAATCGGACCAACAATCGGCGATCGTCCAACCGCGCCATATAATGTAATCGTGCCAACAATCAAGGCCAATGGCAAAGTGGGGAACATCACCGTCAATTATTCCGAAGCTGTGTCCGTCACCGCAGAAATGAATGCGGGGGATTATGCGGGAGTACCTTTCGACTGGTGGGTTGTTGCTTGTGCCGGATCGTCTTGGTTTTACATGAACAATTCAAGTCAGTGGACGGAAGAGAACGACTTGCAGAAATGGCATCCAGTATATCAAGGCAGTTTATTCCATCTGCCAGCCACGGAAGTGTTGAACATATCTGGTTTAATGATAGGTTCATATACGTTCTATTTTGCGGTTGATTTACCGATGAATGGGGTTCTGAACATGGAGCGGATTTGGGTTGATGCGGTGACAGTAAACGTTCAGTAATAACATTCACTCCTATCATCTCTCGTAAAAAGGGATTCTGATCTCACAAGTCGGAGCGGAATAAGGGTCACGTCTCGACATTCGATTCCGCTGAAAAACCCCCGGTTTCAGAACGGGTAACATAACGTGTGCCCAAAAATTGTCGGCGCCGGTCACGCGCCCGTGTATTACAAGAAAACAAAAAGAGCGCGAGTATCGCGGCGTTTCCCCGCGTTTTGTCTATGATACGGGCGCTTTTTCTCACGCTTTTACTCGGGAACTCCCCATCACCGCATTACGCCGCTGGTTCCCTGACTTCCTGCCACTGTACCAAGCTGATCCAGCGCCGGGCATTGATCGCGGTTCCGTGAAAGTAATTGGCCAAGGTGGTCTTGGCTATGCCCCGATAGCGGCTCCGTCGCCCCCCACCGCGCGTAAACTCGCTGATGGTCCCCTCCAGGCTGTTCCGGTTTCGCAGTCGACGCCGGAATGCTTCCGTTTTCATCTCCCGCCGCCGCCGTTGCAATAGATCGTGATGCTCGCCGACTACCACCATGCGCCGACCACTCCGGCTCTTCGTACATTGCTTTAGCCGCGCGCACCCATCACACTGGCCAGCCCATTCAAACCGATATTGGACTTCCCCGCTCTCCTGATTCTCCAACCGGCTGCACTGTGTGCTCGCATGCCCCGCCGGACACACCGCCCGGCGATTCGCCACCTCCACCTCAAATTGGTCCGCATCATACAACTCGCCCGAACTGTTCCGGGACGGACGCGCCGGGCCGATTAATTCATAGCCTTCCTGTTTCGCCTCTGCCAGCGTGTCGTCCGTCACATAGGCTGCATCCACATGCCACGCCACGGGCGTTTCCTGTCCAACCACCGCTTCTGCCGCCTTCACCCGTTGCATTCCATCCAGGTCGCTGGCAATCGCTTCCGTCGTCACCACCGCCGCAATGAACTGCTCCGTTGGTTCGCCTTTGGCTTTGGGCGCGCACCCCTCTTCCATCGTCTCGGCGATTTGCGCTTTATACCCCACCCACGTTTTCGTCTTGGCCTGATCCTTCGCCGCCCACTGGGCGTCGGGATCATGCGGATTCTTCACACCCCCGGAGCCTTCGGCCATGCGGCGTTCAGGACCCGCCGCACCCAACTCGTAATGCTCCAGAAACACCCGCTCCAGCACCAGCGTCTGTTCGCTATCCCGTAACACCGCCGGCTGGCTCCGCAGCCACATAATTAATCGCAAGGCATCCGCGCCCGCCTGCACGAACTTCTCCTGTAAAACCTCCTGGCTTAGCCGGTGCCAAGGCAGTTCACTATCCACATACCGCTCCGTCCAGGTCGCCCCGCCCTCCAATTTATCCATGGCACCAAGCCGTTTAATCGTCTCCAGCACCAACCGCACCGTCTCCCGCACGCACTCCAACCGACTCATTTTCGCCACACACCCCAGCACGTGCGTCGAATCCAAGCGCTGCGCCGACCGCTTCCGAATCAGCCCCTCCGACCGTAAGGCTTGCAGCAACGCATCAAACGCCACCCGCTCCTGCCCGCCTTCCAGTAGCCGCGCCCGAAAGTTAACCAGGCTCGTCGCGTGAAACCCCGTATCTCCCAACTCCAGCTCCAGCGCGTATTTCCAGCCCAGATGCAACCGCACGTTCTCCGCCGCTTGCCGATCGGGCGCCTTCTCCATGAACTGCAACAACGTCACCCCCGCCAGCTCTACCGGCTCTATCCCTGGCCGCCCATTGTCAGCGCAATATAACTCCGCCAGCTGTTCCCGGCAGGCATACAGCGCTGGCAGGATCTTCTCCCGAAACACCCGATACCGATCCGTGGCGGCAAACAACGCGCCCACCAACACCGGCACATCAAACAGCGTTCTTTGAACTTTAGTTTTTGGCACACTCATAGTAGACTACCTTCCCTTGGTTGAAACACCGTTGCAAGATAGTCTATAGGCTTACTTATGAAATGTCCAGCAACATATCCATTAAAAATTCAGGCGATCCGCTCGAAACACCAACAGCCCCGGTTTTATGTCTATTTCCCGTTGCCCCTGGCTGCCGCCATTGGTCTGGCCGCCGGCGACAATGTCCAATGGGAGTTGCTCGACCGCGGCGAACTCCACCTGGTCCGTGTCAATCCGTCCAAACCCTTAGCCAAACGACAACGCCATCAGTCGTAAGGGGGTTTTTCAGCGGAATCGACATTCGACAAATGCCGAACAGCGAGACGGGAGTACGATGCAGATAGTCAGCAGCTAAGTCATTAAATGTCGTTTGTCGAGACATGACCCTGATGGCATGGGGTGAAGATATGGTGGCGAGGAAATCAAGTGGTTGCCGGACTAGGATTTGAACCTAGACAAACAGATTCAGAGTCTGTTGTGCTACCATTACACAATCCGGCAAACGATGCGCCGGCTGCCTTTTTCAGCAACCAGCACCTCCTACTATAATGGGCACAATGCGAGGGTCAAGGTTTTTTCGCTTACACCACAGCACGGCGAGTGCTATGATAACGGCATGCGCTACACTCCGAAGCCGATTCGCCGGTGCAACACCTGCCTGTTAAACCTGGACACGACCTGCTGGAAATTCGCCTGCCCGCGCCGGGAATGGGAACGGGGGCGATGCCAGGGTTTCGAGGAAGACGCGCTGTACCGGCAATTCCGCGAATGGCAGGAGGCGCCGCACGTGAAAACCCGCAAGCAATTGCGCCGCGAAGCTTTCCGTCAGAACCCGGTCGTTTCGCGCGTTTACCACTTCCGTAAAGCGCGCACCCGGCGTAAATGATGAAACTACAGACCTCCAGGCCCCATGAACGCGCCCTGTTGATCCAGGTGATTATTGGCCATCAGTCACGGGAGGAAGCGGCCGATTCGCTGGCCGAACTGGAACGGCTGGCGGACACCGCCGGCGCCGTCGTGCTTGGCAGTATCACCCAGCGGCGCAACCGCCCGGACGCCGCGTTCTTTATCGGCCAGGGCAAATTAGCCGAAATCCAATTAGCCGGCCGCGAAACAAAAGCCAACCTGCTGATTTTTGATAACGAGCTTTCCCCCGTTCAGGTCAACAATCTCGACCTGGCCGTCGGCATCAAAGTCATTGACCGCACGGAACTGATTCTGCAAATTTTCGCGCGGCGCGCCCACACGGCGGAGTCCCAGATCCAGGTGGAACTGGCGCAACTGCAATACTTAGCCTCGCGTATTCCGGTCTCGGTCAAGCAGGCGCGCTTTTCGGGCGGCATCGGCATGCGCGGCCCGGGCGAAAGCCCCTTTCAATTGCGCCGGGCACCCATGATGGCGCGCATCACGATTCTGAAACGCAAGCTCAAGGAAATCCAGAAGCGGCGCGCATTGACGCGCGAACGGCGCCCGTGGCCCGTGGCCTGTCTGATAGGATACACCAACGCGGGCAAGTCCACCCTGCTGAACGCGCTGACCGCGGCCGAGGCCTACGTGGACGACCGGCTCTTTGCCACGCTGGATACCAAGAGCCGGTTGGTCTACCTGCCCGCAATGCTATCCGCCGCGGCGGGGTTGCAGGCGGGCCTGCCCGCAGTCGCTACGCTTCCAGCGTTGCAGGCGGGCCTGCCCGATCGGTGCCAGGTCATGCTGACGGACACCGTGGGGTTCATCCGGCATTTGCCCCACGGTCTGGTGGCCTCGTTCCGCTCGACGCTGGAGGAAATCGGCGAGGCCGACCTGCTTCTGATCGTGGCGGACACCAGCCATCGTTACGTGCGGGAGCAAATCCAGGTCGTGCAGGCCACGCTGAAGGACATGCAGGCCGAGGGTATCGCGTCCCTGCTCCTGCTCAACAAGGCCGACCGGCCGGAGGCGGCCGGGCGCCTGGCCGATCTCCAGCGCGAGTATCCCG
>JAHIMN010000077.1 GCA_018896395.1 Verrucomicrobiota bacterium
ATGGCCAATACCATTGCTCGACGACGTTCTTCCACGACCATTTTTTTTATTCATTGCTACTCCAATCACCAGCGACTTTTTCACGAAAGTGTATTACAAATGCTGTCACTTGGGTGTATTACGAATGCTGTCACTTGGCCACTAAGCAGTTACTCTGGCCATTGTGTGTCTCGGTTTGAGCTGGAAAATAACGGGTGCCCCCTCCAGACCGAATGTTTTACGCAAGGTGTTTACCAAGTAAGCTTTGTAGGCGGGAATGAGTTTAGTAGAATCATTCACAAAGAGCAAGATCGTTATCGGCTTTATGCCCACTTGGGTGGCGTAAAATATTTTCAGGCGTTTGCCTTTGACGTACGGCGGTGCGACCCGCTCGTAGGCCTGGATCAGTATGCGATTCAATACGCCGGTGGGCAATTGCGTGCTGATCTGGGCCGCCACACCATCCATGGTCTCAATGGAACGCCGGATGTTAAATCCGGTTTTGGACGAGACAAACACGGCCGGCGCCGAACTCAAAAACGGCACGGCCTTGCCCAGCGCCTTACGATATTCGCGCTCGGACCATTTTGTCATCAGATCCCACTTGGTGATCAGCAGGAGACACCCCTTGCGATGGTTCTGAATCAGGCTGGCAATGGTCTTGTCCTGCGCCGTCGGCCCCTGGGTGGCGTCGAGCACAAGCGCCACGACATCCGCGCCGGCAATGCTGCGCGTGGAGCGGTCGAGGCTGAAAAGCTCCGCGGCTTGGCGAATTTTGCCCGTGCGCCGGATGCCGGCAGTATCGGTCAGCACATAATGCCGTGCCTGGCTGTCCCGGCCGACCACGAAGGGAATTTCCACGCTGTCGCGCGTGGTGCCGGGCATGGCCGACACAATGACCCGGTCGCTTTGCAACAGCCGGTTGATGAACGCGGATTTGCCGACGTTCGGCCGGCCGACAATTGCCACCCGCAGCGGCGCCTGGTGCGGGAAGTTTTCCATTTCCGGCAGGGTCGGCAGAATGGCGGCCATCAGGGCCTTAAATCCGCGGTTATGGGCGGCGGAAACGGGAAATACGGCAAACCCGAAGGCCTCAAACTCGGCCGCCTGCGCGTCGCGCCCCGCATGGTCGGCCTTGTTGGCGGCAACGAATACGCTCTTGCCGCTCTTGCGCAGAAAAGCGGCCACTTCCGCATCCTGGGGCAGAACACCGGTTTCCACATCGGTGACAAAAATAATGGCGCGGGCATCCTGGACGGCAATTTCGACCTGGCGCCGCACGAGGTCTTCCAGTCTCTCGCCGGGCAGACGCGCGGGGTCAGCCGGAGCCTCAAGCTGGCCCAGTCCGCCGGTGTCAATCAATTCAAAGCGGCGGTCGCCCCACAGCACTTCGCGCATCAGCCGATCCCGGGTCACGCCACGCTCTGCGTGGACGATCGCAACCCGCCGGCCAGCTAGCCGGTTGAAGATGGACGACTTCCCTACATTTGGCCGGCCGACAATCGCCACTGCGCAGGAGTTATGCTGGGGATCAGACATGGAAATCGTACTTTCCGTTTATATAACTCAATCAGTCAATTTCGTTGGCCAATTGGTGTAGTCGCGCTTCTGCGAAGCGTTGCGACAACAAAGGACATCTACAATCCAAAAAATATTCTTTTGTTGTAACCCGGCCTGTGATAAAAACGACATTAATTATACAAGAAAGGGAACTTTATGAAACAGCTATTTCCAAAAAAAGGGGTACAGTACAGGCGTGGAGAGAGGCAAACTGTAGCCGCCCGCGGTGAGGGCGGCTTTCCGCGCGCAACGAGCGCGGCTACAAAAAAACAATATCTCCAATGCTTGATACTGATCGCGCTTGGTTTCATCCTGCCTGCCTTGGCCATGGCCGGCGCAGTCCCGCCTCCTTCGCCCGCTGTTGAATTCCGGCAGTTGGAACGGGATATTCCCTCGCTGTATCTGATCAACGGTTTGTTTCTTTCCACAAACCAGGCCCGGCAACTGGCGGAATTACAGACCGGGGCGCGCAGGATCAATGACAAGGCCATCCAGGATATGGACCGGTTCCTGAAAGATCATCAGGCTGACCTCGACCGGCTTTTGGAAAACAAATTCAGTGAACGAGGCGACTATGGAAAAGGCCGCGGGAATATGGGCGGGGACAGGCGGCAAGGGAAACAATTGCTTAATGTCCGGAGGGAGTGGCAGGAACTGAGCGGCCGCCGGGAAAAAGCCATCCGTGAAGTGGCCGAAAAAACCGTCGCGTTGCTGACGCCGGCCCAGCGGGATATTGTGGATCGTTTTGTGCCCTGTTTCATTCCGCCGGGAGATTTCCGGAATCCCGAGCGCGTGGGACAAGCGGAAAATAATACATCGCTTGGGGAAAAGATCCTGGCGCGCCTGCGGGAAGCGCCGGCATCCAGGGTGGAACAGGGGTGCGAAAAAGCCCTCGACCTGCTGGTACCATACGTTATGAAAGAGCGGCACAAGACGCTTACGCAGGAGGAGATGCAGGCCCTCAGGGACGACCTGGGTCGCTCTCTTGATGCGATGGCCCAAAAAATCCGGGTCATGAGCGATGCCGATTTTGAACTCGGCAAAGCTGAGTTGGTAAAGGAAGTGCTCTGCCTGGAGGAACAGCGCGGTTCAAGGAACCAGGCCAAGGCGACGAAAATGACCGAGCGTTATCTCTTAAATCCCGGAGTCATAGATATCCTATGTCAGCGCGCGGGATCGCCTGCCGGAAGCAAGCCGGCCGCTTCGAAAACGGCGCTCGATGGCGCCAGCTTGCATGAACACGGGCAATCCTTCCGCGCTGCCCGGCTGATGGCGGATTTACAGGTAACACCCGCCCAGGCCAAACAGCTTCTGCCGATTGTGCAGGCGGCGGTGGTGGATCGTAAAAAGATGGATGACCAAGCGGATCGTGAGCGTCAGGAAGCCCTGGCGCCCTACCGGGCGCTGAAAACCGAATTAGCCAATCAACAGCCGACCCCTAAAGCCGAGGCGGCCGCCAATCGTTATCATCAGCAGGTCAAACGGCTCTACGAGGATAATTTGGTCAAGGCGTTTCATCAATATGAATCCCAAATGGACCAGGTGTTTTCCGCCGTCCAGGTGAACTACCTGGTTGGAAAACAAGAGGGGAAAAAAGCCGAGTGGGGAGCCGAGAAAATAGGCAAGGAGACCATTCGGAATCTGCGCCGGCAGGCCGCCGACCTGCTGGATACGGCTGAAAAAATGAACGGCATCGAGTTTGATAAGAAGAAACACGATCTCTGCGCGCAGTTTGTCGAAGCCTTCCGGAATCAAGCAGGGAGTAATCGGGAAGAAATCGACGTGGCCGCTGAAACGGCGCGCGCGGTAGCGGTCCTGGAGCAAGCCCGAAAAATGGGACGCAATGAGTACCGCCGGGCAAAAGAGAATCTGGCCGCCGAATTGTGCCCCCGTCGGCGAACGCCCCGTCCCACCACGTTCGGCTGGAAGGTGGTGGCCGGCGACTCGCTGGAAGTGCTGAATCCAACAACGCATGTGCTGTTCAGTGCGGCCAGTCTGAAGCTGTTGCAAAAGCGGGCGGTCGACAGTGCAAACGGCAAATAATCTGATTTCGGTTCTTGACAAAATGAATCTTCCGGGCGCTTTCGGAAAGTCTTATCAAAGCATGCAATCTGATCTGTCACGACGGCAATTCCTGCAAACCTGCGCCGCCTGCGGGCTGGGGCTGGCGGTAGGGGCACCGCTGGCTTATGCGCGGCGCGAGGCGCCCACGACATGGCCGGTGGCCTCACTGAAAGAAGCGTTTTTCTGGGAAGCCCTGGCCGATGGCCGGACCCATTGCATGACCTGTCCCAACGGCTGTGTGAGCGAGGAGGGTGGCATTACCCGTTGCCGGACGCGGATTAACCGGGGCGGCAAGCTCTACACGATGACGTATGGGAAACCCTGCGTGATCTATATGGATCCCCTGGAAAAAAACCCGCTTTATCATGTAGCGCCCGGTCATCAGGCTCTGGCCACAGCTACAGCCGGCTGCAATCTCTACTGTCACTACTGCCAGAACTGGGAGATTTCACAGGTTGGTCCGAACAAGACAAAAAACATGGATCTCTCGCCGGAAGCACTGGTCGCGGAAGCCCGTGAGCGCGGGCTGAAGTGGCTGACATTCTCCTATACGGAGCCGGTGGCCTATTATGAGTATGCCGTGGATGCCGCACGCTTGGCGCGGAGCCAGGGGCTCAAGGTGGCGATGGTCACCGCTGGTTATATTAACCCGAAACCCTTAAACCAGCTAATTGCAGTCAGCGATGCTTTCAGCATCACGCTCAAGGGGTACACTTCGTCATTTTACAAGGACATCTGTGGCGGCACATTGGAGGATGTATGGCGTTGCATTAAGACCATTGCGAAGTCGGGCAAATGGATGGAAGTGGTGACCTTGATTGTGCCGGGCCTGAACGATGAGGAAAACGGCTTGCGGAGCATAGCGCGGTCATTAGCGCAACTCAATCCGGACATCCCGCTTCACTTCCTGCGCTTTGCGCCGGCCTATAAGCTAAAACTGATTCCGTCCACGCCTTTGCGGACCCTGGAAAAAGCCCGCGATGCGGCGCGGCGCGAAGGCCTGCATTTTGTGTATCTCTCGAACCTGCCGGGGCACGACGGCGCCAATACCTATTGTCCCGCCTGTTCAAAACTGCTCGTGGAACGGGTTGGGTTCAAAGTCTTGAATAATCGTGTCCTCCGTGGGCGCTGTCCGGCCTGCGCCCATGCCATTCCCGGCCTGGACTGGAATTGATCGGATGATTAATCTTTGCGTCTCGGCGTCTTTGCGTTAAATTCAGGCAACTAATCACCACTGATTACACGGATGGCACGGATAATAGAAGGACGGTCATACAATCAGGCCGCCAGACGGCAGGCCCTTATCAGTATAATCCGTGATATCCGTGGTAAAACATCTTCGGATATGATGTCTAAGCAGTGACGGGTCTTAATGGATCGAATTCGGGAGGAAAGCCATGGCGCTTAATTTTGTGGAACAGATTGATGACGCGGTGCGCATTCAACATGTGCTGGTAAGCGTGTCGGAAAAGGCCGGACTGGAGGCGTTTATTCCCGAACTGGTGCGGATCAATCCGCATCTGACCCTTTATTCCACGGGCGGCACGTTCCAGGCGCTCCAGATATACCTGGGCGCGGGCTTGGCCAAAAAGCATCTTGTGCAAGTCTCCGACTATACCGGCCAGCCGGAGATGCAGGGCGGGCTGGTCAAGACGCTGGACTTCAAAATCTACCTGGGCCTGTTAAGCGAGACCTATAATCCGGCCCACGCAGCGGATTTACAGCGTGTAAAAGGCGTGGCCATTGACATGGTGATCGTCAACCTGTATCCCTTTGCCCAAACCATTGCCAAGAGCGGGGTGACATCCGAGCAGGCGCGGGCCAACATTGATATCGGTGGACCTTGCATGGTGCGCGCCGCGGCGAAAAATTTCCTGCGCGTGGCCTCCGTCACCAATCCCGCCGATTACCCGGCAATCGTGGCAGAACTGAAAGCGGCCGGGGGCAAGCTGTCGCTTAAGACCCGTTTCGACCTGGCCCGCAAGGCTTTTGCCCATACCGCCGCCTACGACACCGCCATTGCCGCCTACCTTGCCAAATGCCCGTTCGATGCCGTGCAGAAGTCGTACCGAATTAACTGAGGCATTACTCGTTATTCATTTATCGGCCGGCGGGCATCAGTTCCCCCCAGCAGGGTTCGGCAAGCTGGAGGGCGTCGTCGGGCAGTTCGGTGCGGTTGATGCGCTCGTAGCGGGGGGCCACATCCGACCAGGGGCGCAAGAGCAACATTACGGGATCGCCGGGACGCAGGCGAGCAGCGGGTGTCCAAACATTGTCCCGCATGCTCGACAAATACACAAACGCCTGGCCGTCGCGCATGGCAGGCTGGCGGATCTCCAAATCCACAATATGCGCGGCCACGATATGATCCTTGTAAGGCACCGTGCCGGGACGCGGCGCGGGAGCAATGGCCCGTACCACGCCGCGTACTTTCCAATCCTTGCCCGGTGCCGGGACCACGAAGAGGGATGGCACGGGTTTACCGAGAGTCAATGCCACGCTTTTCCAGTCGCCGGAGGCCAGCTCGCGCATGGCAAACTGCCAGATTACCAAACGCTTGCCGGCCAGCCGGTCGCGGCCACGGGCCAACTCGCGCGCCAGGAGCGAGCGCGTGGCATAGGCGCCGTTATCGTTGATCACCAGGCGGTCTAACGGCCGCTGGAGTTCAAAGCTCAACTGCTCGATCAGCCCGGCGCTCTCGCCCCAGCCCATGGCGTCCAGCGAATAAATATTGCTGAAACTGTCGCCCAGTACCAGCACATCGGAGGTCTCATCCGGGGCCCAAGTTTCTCCGTGCGCGGTCAGAATCTGGCGCAGGCACACCGCTTCTGGCGGATAACCTCGCGCCCATTCCGGCAGGCGCAACATGACGGCAAGGTCGCCGCGATTGGTAACGCCGGCGGCTTGAGTACGATAACCGGCATCCGACTGCGGCGGTAATTGGACCTTCTCATTGATATATTGCTTGAGCAAGCGGGCGGCGACTTCCATAGTCTCCGGACGCCAGTGGGTATCGGCGGCCAGGTATGGGTCCCCTTCTTTACCGGGGCTCGACCACATGCCGGTGAATACCGGGGTCACATCCGCCACCAGCACACCGGCTTGTTTCAAATCGCGGCTAAAGGCAGCATAGGACGGATTCTGAAGCCTCACCGTGCCGGCCTTGAAACGGTCGGTAAATTTATCGGGTTGGATAACGGACTTCGGGGGAACCGGCATCACGATGAGCCTGATGCCGCGCTCTTCCAATTGCCGATGAAACGCCAAGATGGCCGGACGCGGGTCCGGCTGAGGTGTGCTCGTCCATTCATTGCCGCTGGCGGCGCGACGCACAAGCTGAACGGGGTTCAGGAATCCCAAACCGGTCAGATAATCAATATCGGCGCGGTAAAAGAGCCAGGGCCGCACACCGCAATAGGCTTTTTCGTTGCCGGCCCCCAGCCAGCGCGAGAGAACATATTGAACGGGTGGCCGGAGCATTTGACTCACGACCGATTCATCCTCCAGCGCGTCTTCAAGAGAGTGTATATCCCGCAGGAGCTGGCGGTTGGCCGCAAAGACCCGCGCCATCGGCGATCCCGGGGTCTGGACCAGCACAGCAAACGCCGCGGGCACTCGGCGAAATATGGCGTAACATTGCGGCCAGGCCGATACGCGTTCTCCTGCCAAGTACGAGCGCACATCATGGACCTGCTGAACGAGCGGGACGGCGCAAATGACCGCCAGGAAAACGGCAACCAATACCCAGGCCGTGGCGGGCCGGATGGTCGTCTGCCCGGCTTCCCGCAGGGCCTGCTCTTCGCGGTTCAAATATGGGGATGAGGATTTCATTTAAAAGATAAAATAGATAAACGGGTTATAGGCCTGGGTGGCCAGCACGGCCA
>JAHIMN010000008.1 GCA_018896395.1 Verrucomicrobiota bacterium
ACACGGCGTGCAAGTTATTTCTTGCACCACTTTTCCTTTTAACCCAACGGGTTATGAAGGCATCCCGCAAAAACGCTGATGTTCGCCGGAAGAGACGGTCGCGCGATTTTGGCGCATCTGTTTCGTTGCGAAGGGCTTGCAGTATGCTTATACAGCGGCGCCCTTCGCGCCTCACATCTACGCCAAACTTGCGCGTGCAAAATTCAGGGATAAGAAATCGCTTTCCGGATGGCACGGGCATCCGCCCATTGAAACCGACCCGATGACATTTTTTCACTTTCCCCTTTTTCATGGTGGGAATGTGTCAAAAGGGGGACCGAGATGTCAAGTCTGAAGGGAGGCAGGGGTCATACCATCCAGGAACCCCGGCGCGCCGCAGCGCGCAAACAGGCCAGGCCCTTGTCCGGTCCCGGGGCGCTCAGCTTGTCCGCCAGGACAGTCGTAAGCGGCGGGAGGAGGCCGACGGCCTCGAAGAAAGCATTTTTTTGCCTGGCATTATTGCCAAACTCGGCCTGGGCAGCGGCGCTGACATAGGAAAAGTTGGCGTAGCGGGCAAGCAAAGTCTGCCCCACCATGATGCGTGCGCCGCGCAAAAAGGCCGCGTGATAAGGCCGGAGCGCCGCGCCGAGGGTATCGTCCACAAACGGCTGGCCATCCTTGTTCATCTCGGTGCCTATATTGATGGGAAACTGCATTTTCTTCGCCACGGCCACAACCTCGGCCAGTTTTTGCAGTTTCACGGCCCGCACCGCCGGATCGGTTATACGGTGATTGCGGTCGGGAATGATATTAAGCGCGCAGACGCCCAGCTCCCGCAGGCATTCCATCATTGCTTTTGCATCCGCTTCGCCCCGGGACGTGCCGTCAAGCCACGTCGCCATCGGCAGAGCCTGGCAATCGCGCACCCAGGCCACGAACTCATTCACCGGCGGAAATGTTTTTGCGGTCGGCCGCTCGTAACCAATACCGCCGCTCTTGGCCAGCACGGCGCGAATTTTATCTTCCATGACCGGTATTTTTCGGCTCCATGTTTCCACGTCGGTCGGTTGAGCCTTCATCAGCTTCGCCCAGAACTCAAACAGGGCAACCGGCGTCTTAAACGCGGCATTTGCTTTTCCCCGGTAGGCGCGCACAATATGCCGTTCAGTGGGACATGCGCCCGGCGAGAGCGGCAGGACGTCGGCATCGTAATCCAGAGCGATTTCCGGCAGATGCGCGTTGATGCGAGCCACCAGCGCCCGGTTGCGCTCCCCCGCCTGGCGCTGGTACTGCAAGAGCGTGGCGGCCGCCCGACTGCCCGGCTTGGGGCTACGGGCAAATCCGGCACCCATGATATAAGTGACCCCCGGCTCGCCCGGCGAATTGATGTCCACCTGGGCATAGTCGCGAAAAAAGGCCCGTGTTTCCAGGTTCACCGTGGCACGCAACCCCAAGGCCTGTCCGGCCGCCAGAAACTCCTCCAACCCGTCGAGCACGTCAAAATCGCAAAGACCGGCGGCGAACAGCCCCTGACGGCGGGCTTCCCATGCGATGCGGCTGGGGGAATAGCCCTTCGTATTATAGGAGAAGAAGGAATGCAGGTGCATATTGACGCGTTCAATCGGCGTCGGCAAAGACGCGCCGACGCGCGCGACCAGGGCTTGTAGCGCCTGCCGGCGTTCTTCGAGATCAAAGGAATCCAACTGTTCGATGAGCCGGGCATTATCTGATGTGTTCATGGAAGGAGGATAAGCATGGTTAATGGGGAATGGTTTCCGTCATAGGCGAATCCGCCTTCGGCGGAAATAGTTGATGGCTGATTCCAGACTTCTGATTTCCCTGCTTCGCCAAGGCTTCCGTCTTCGCCAAGGCTTCTCCGGACACGTCGCAGGGCAGGCTGACCTCTGATCTCTGAGCTCTGTCTTCTGTCTTTATTCCCGCACCATGGGCACGAAACGGACGGGCAGGTCCTCTGCCTGTTCCACCTGGCCGTGCTGTTTGCGCAGGATAACGAGGCGTTGGAACCCGCGGCCCACCGGCGCAATCAGACGCCCGCCCTCCTTCAACTGATCCACCAGGGTTCCGGGCACCTCATCCGGGGCGCACGTCACAATGATGGCATCGTAGGGACTGTATTCCGGCCAGCCTTTGTAGCCGTCGCCGGTCAGGATGTGAATGCGCTGATAGCCTTCGGCATCGAGCACCGCGCGGGCATGGCGCGCCAGCTTCGGGATGATTTCGATGGTGTAGACGTCCGCGCCGCACTCGGCCAGCACGGCCGCCTGGTAGCCTGATCCAGTGCCGATTTCCAGCACCTTGTCGCCGGGCTTCAACGCCAGTTTTTCGGTCATATAGGCCACGATAAAAGGCTGGGAAATAGTTTGCCGGTACCCGATGGGACAAGGACCGTCGGCATAGGCGTTGTTCACGTCACGGTAGGCGGCGGGGATGAATACATGCCGGCGAATCCTGCCCATGGCCGTCAGCACACACGTATTGGTGATGTGGTAAACCTTTAATTGCGCGACCATGGCTTGGCGCTGGACCGCCCAGCCGGTATCCTCGGCCGAAACATCCGCGCGCTCCCCGGCCCTGTTCGTGAAAGGAATCATACTCACCACCGCCATAACAAGCATGGCCCGCACCATAACAGCCATCCTCTCATTGAAAGACGTTCTTATCCTTCATTGAGTTTAAGTATATGGCGCAATTATGGATTTGTCAAACGTAAAAAACCCTTGCAAACTCAAAACTGCATACCAAATAATAACTTTTTTTGTTTGACAGGCCGATAAGCCTGCCGTATGGTTTCAGTTCTTTTGCATTTACAGGAACAGGAAGGCGAACGCTATGAAAACAACGATACCCCGGGCGGAAGACATCCGACGTCACTGGCTATTGATGGATGCCGCCGAACAGCCACTGGGCCGGCTCGCCGTGAAAATTGCCGACCGCCTGCGCGGCAAGCATAAGCCAACCTACACCCCCCACGTGGATACGGGCGACTTTGTCGTCGTGATCAATGCCCGCTGTGTCAAGCTGACGGGCAAAAAGAATGATCAGAAAATCTACGCGGACTACTCGGGCTACCGGCACGGCCTCAAGGAAATCAAGGCATCCGTGATGCGCGAGCGTAATCCGGAGCGCATGATTTATGACGCCGTCAAACGAATGTTACCCAAGAACCGGCTCATGCGCGAAGCGTTTCAACGGCTGAAAGTTTATGCGGAGGATAAGCATCCTCACGCCGGCCAGAGCCCTGCCCGCAATGCTACGCATAGCGTTGCAGGCGGGCCTCAGCCCCTTGTTTAATAAGGAGAAAAAAACGTGGTTACAACCCAGGCCGCTATTAAAGCCACGGGCCGGCGTAAAAATGCCGTTGCTTCCGTGCAACTGATCGAAGGGACCGGCAAACTGCTCGCGAACGGACGGGATTTCAAGGACTATTTCCCCTCGCTGTCCGCCCGCAACTACGTGCTCCAACCACTGAAATTGACCAACACGGACGTCAAGTTTGATGTCTTTGCCAGACTCACCGGGGGCGGCACCATCGGCCAGGCCGGCGCCCTGCGCCATGCGATTGCCCGGGCCCTGATCCGAGCGGACAAATCCCTGCGCGAAGTGCTGAAGAACAGCGGTTTTCTCACCCGGGACGCCCGCATGAAGGAGCGCAAAAAATCCGGTCAACCGGGCGCCCGCAAACGCTTCCAGTTCTCAAAACGGTAAGCGGGACAAAGCTTCGCATTTTTTTGGTTAGATCGTCACATTGCCCGCCTGGAAGTGTCTGGCCTTCGCGGACAAGCCGGCGGGTAATTATTTTTCAGGACAGTCATGAGCAAGGGAATCACCATTATCCCCGGCGGGATTACCGCCCCGCGCGGCTTTCAAGCCGCCGGAGTGGCCGCCGGCATCAAAAGCGACAAGCGGGATATGGCCCTTCTGGTCACGGATACCCCCGCCGTAATTGCCGGGGTATTCACCACGAACCGTGTGCAAGCCGCGCCCGTCCAGCTGTGCCGCGAACGGCTGGCCGCCCGGCAGGCCTGCGCCATCATCGTTAACAGCGGCAACGCCAACACCTGCACCGGCGCAGACGGCATGCGCGCCGCGCGCCGCATGACCCAGCTGACGGCTGACCTCCTGCAGTTGGAAGAGCACACCGTTTTTGTGTGTTCCACCGGCACCATCGGACGACCTTTACCCATGGATAAAATCGAGGCCGGCATCCGCCTGGCCGTCACAAGCCTTTCGCCCACCGGTGGCGCAGACGCGGCCACGGCCATCATGACGACCGATACAAGACCCAAGCAGGTCGCCGCAGAAGTAGAAATCGACGGCAAACTGGTGACACTCGGCGGCATGGCCAAGGGTTCCGGCATGATTCACCCGAACATGGCGACTTTGCTGGTGTTTCTAACCACGGACGCCGCCGTGGAAGCGCAGGCCCTGCAGGATTGCCTGGCGGCCGCGGTTGACCGGAGCTTTAACCGGATTTCAGTGGACGGGGACAGGAGCACCAATGACACCGCACTTTTCCTGGCCAACGGCGCGGCCCAGAACGCGCCGTTAGACCGCCGGCATCCGCGCTGGAAGGCGTTTTGCGCCGCCGTCAACGCCCTGACCGGCGAGCTCGCGCGCCAGATTGTCAAGGACGGCGAAGGCGCCACCAAGCTGGTCACCGTAACGGTCCGAAGCGCTCCGGGCAAACGCTCGGCGGAAAAAGTCGCCAGGGCCGTGGCTAATTCGCTCCTGGTGAAAACATCCTGGTTCGGCGCCGACCCCAATTGGGGCCGCGTGATTTGCGCCGTGGGCTATGCCGGCGTACCGGTAAATCCGGACCGGATTGACATTGCCTATAATGGACAATTCGCCGTGCGCGGGGGCCAGCCAGTCGGCCTGGCGCCGGAGATTCTGCATGCCATCATCGCCAAGCCGGAATTCGGCATCGAGATTGATTTGCACCTGGGGCGCTCAACGTATAGCATGACAACCTGCGATTGCAGTGACGCCTACGTGCATATCAATGCGTCGTATATGACATAAGGAAGATGGAAACTAGAAATTGGAATATCGAGTTAGGCCGCCAAAGGCGACAACAAATATCCTGGATTCCCGATCAGGTCGGGAATGACAAACAAAGTCTACCCATTCTGTCATTCCCGCAAAAGCGGGAATCCAGAATATGCATCATTTTGCGATTCCTTAACGTGTTGAATTAATATCAAAATAATTTGCAGTCCTAATTTCAAATTTCCAATTTCAGCCTCTTCCCATGCAAAAGATTATTGAAAAAGCCGGTGTTCTGATCGAGGCCTTGCCTTACATCCAGGCCTTCCGCGGGGAAACGGTGGTCATCAAGTTCGGCGGCAGCGCCATGGAAGACAAGGCGTGCCACGACGGCATTCTTACCGATACGGCGTTCCTGGAATGCGTGGGCTTAAGGCCGATCATCGTGCACGGCGGCGGCAAGGCCATTTCACGGCGCATGGCCGAGGCGGGCCTCCAGCCGGCATTCGTCAACGGTATGCGGGTCACGGATGAGGCCACCGTGCGCCTGGTGGAAGAAGTGCTGAACCACGAGGTGAATGTTGAGATCGTGGAGACTCTAATAGCGCGGGGCGCGCGGGCTACAGGCATTCAGGGCCCCAGCATTATACGCGCGGAAAAAACATTCTCCCTGGACAAAGCCACGGGCCAGCCGGTGGATATCGGGTTTGTGGGTAAAATCACGGGCGTGGACTTGGGCCCGATTACGGCCTGCCTGGAAGCGGACATAATTCCTGTGATCACGCCGTTGGCCCGGGGCGCGGATGGGGCCGTCTATAACATTAACGCGGACGAATCCGCGGCGGCCATAGCCCAGACCGTGCGCGCCCGCAAACTGGTCTTTCTTTCGGATGTGCCGGGGCTCCTGCGGGACCCGCAGAATCCGGACTCGATCATTTCCACGTTGAAACACAGCGACGTGGAAAGCCTGATCCGGGATGGTGTTATTGCCGGCGGCATGTTGCCGAAAATCAGGGGCGCGCTCGACGCCCTGGCCACCGGTGTGCGGAAAGTGCATATCGTGGACGGGCGCATGCCGCATTCATTGTTGTTGGAAATATTCACAGATCAAGGAATCGGAACGGAGATTATTCAAGATGAGTAAAACGATAGAAATCATTCAGCAGTTCGACGAGCATGTTATTCCCGCTTACGCCCGCCGGCCGATCGTATTTGTCAAAGGCAAAGGCGCCAAGCTCTGGGACGCCGAAGGCAAAGTATACCTGGATTTCCTGGCAGGCATTTCCGTGTTGAATGTCGGCCACAGTCATCCGGTGGTCGTGGAGGCCATCCGCCAGCAGGCGGGCTTGCTTACGCACGTCTCCAACCTGTATTACACGGAAAACCAGGGACGCCTGGCCCAGGCATTAGCCGGCCTTGCGCTGGGCGGCAAGTGTTTCTTCTGCAATTCCGGCGCCGAGGCCAACGAAGCGCTGATCAAGCTGGCCCGGCTCTGGGGCCATGAGAAGAACCGCTTTGAAATCATCACAATGAAAAATTCGTTTCATGGCCGGACGCTGGCGACCCTTACCGCCACCGGCCAGGATAAGGTCCAGAAGGGGTTCGACCCCCTGCCGTCCGGTTTTGTCCACGCCAAATTCAATGACCTGGAATCGGTCAAGGAAGCTATCACGGCGCGAACGTCCGCGATCCTGGTGGAAGCCCTCCAGGGCGAAGGCGGCGTGATTCCCGCGACAGCCGAATTTATGCAAGGCCTGCGGGCGCTTTGCG
>JAHIMN010000078.1 GCA_018896395.1 Verrucomicrobiota bacterium
AAATATTCCGAAGAAAATCAAAGTCAAGTATCTCCGACCGCCGGCAAGCTGGGCGGCCAGGGCGGAGAAAAAAGAGATACATATAAGAATTGAGGTTAAAGTTAATTTCATGGCTGTCCCCCTCATACCCGGGAGTTAATTGCAAACACCCTTCCTTTCGATCGAATAATACCGTATTGTCCAATTTTAGTCAACTATTATTTTATAAAATTTTTCCGCTATTTTTTCAGCCATGCATTTAATTTCTTTATTTTAAACCCGTATAATCTATACTTCTAACCGTAAACAAATCGAGGAAATTCCATGCCGCGTATTACTGACCAATTAAAGCAAGGCCGGAGACTGATGTCCGACGGCGCCTGGGGCACATTTCTCCAGCGCAAAGGGCTTAAGCCGGGCGAATGTCCCGAACTGTGGTGCGTGACCCATCGCGCCGACGTGCTGGATATCGCCCGAAGCTATGTGACTGCCGGCGCCGACATGATTAAAACCAACAGTTTCGGCGGTTCGCGCTTGAAGCTCAATGCCTACGGCCTGGGCAACCGCGTGGCGGAACTCAACCGCTCCGCCGCCGCCATTTCGCGCGAGGCCGCCGGCCGGGAACGATCGGTGATTGCCTCGATGGGGCCCACCGGCAAGCTGTTGCTGATGGGAGACATCACCGAACAGGAACTATACGACGCGTTCAAGGAGCAGGCCCAGGCGCTGGAGGCCGGCGGCGCCGATGCGGCGCTGATCGAATCCATGTCGGCCCTGGATGAGACCTGCCTGGCGATCAAGGCCACCCGTGAAAACACCCGGCTCGAAATCATCAGCACGCTCACCTTCGAACGCACGGTCAAAGGGGATTACCGGACCATGATGGGTGTGAGCCCGGACGACATGGCAAAAGCCTGCCTGGAGGCCGGAGCCGACATCATTGGCGCCAATTGCGGACACGGGTTTCGTCAAATGATTGAGGTCGTGAAAGAAATCCGCGCGGCGGCGCCGGAGGCCCCCATTCTCGTGCATGCCAACGCCGGTATGCCGGTCAACCGCAACGGAGTGGACGTGTTCCCGGACACGCCCGTAATGATGGCCGATTTCGTGCCCGAGCTCCTGGCCGCCGGCGCAAATATCATCGGCGGCTGTTGCGGCACCACGCCCGAACACATTGCCGCCATCGCCCGGGCGTTGCGCGGCGCAAAGCGCTGACAGCGACTGCAGGCGCACCTGCATTGGCAGGCGCACTTGCGCTGGCGGGCGCTTCCGCTATTCGACGGGGGACTTGGGTTAGCCCTGTGCTTTCGTCAGGACATCCGCGTATTTTGAACCTTCACCCATCGTGAAGTAATAACCTTCCTTTTCAAGCAGATCGAGCAGGGTGACCAGCGTTTCCCGCAGTAATTTTGATTCCAGATACACAACGATAATCAGATGTTTGCTGGCGTTCGCTTTCACTAATTGCTTGGGCATATCGGTGATTTTCACTTTCTTGCCGTCCATCACCATGGACTGATCGGCCCCGACTGTTATCTCGATCTTTTCTGCATATTGCGGTTCCTGCGGTTCCCCGACCTGGGCTTTTGGTTTGGTGGTTGTACAACCCGCGGTGAATGCCGCCATCAAAGCAGTGACTAAAACGAGAGAAATTGCGCGATGCATAACATGCTTCCTTTCTATGTATTTGACGGAAATACCGAATGCTTTAACATGCATGTAGCCGCCGATGGTCGCTCACCGTCCAATATGGATTAACAATCCACCGAAACTCTGCATTGTTTGCGGCGCTGTGTCAACATTATTTCAGGTTCATGTTTTCATTGCCGTTATCAGAAGCATCGGCCCCACAAAAAAGGCTTTGCCGATGAAATACAACCCAATACCGGCGGACACGGCATCGTTACCATGATCGAGCCCGGTCTTGCTGAGAATCCACAAACCGCCTCCCATGCAGAACACAAACGCCAGAAGCGCGCAAACGACGATCATTTTTCTCGTTTTGTCATTCATATCTCAGCTCCCTTCATTAGTGCCGCCCGCCTGCAATCCGTCAGCCGACGGATAGCATTGCGGGCAGGTCTGTCATCCCGCGCGGCGCGGGATAAATCTGTCGCTTGCCCCGCGTTCCGCGGGGTCCGTCCCCTGGCTGGACCACAGGCCTTGAACACAAAAGGCTGGAACATCCCGGCGCCGGAAATAGGCCAGGTTCGGGCTGGCGGCTGGCTCGGCCATACGGGAAGCCACGGAAGGATGCCAGAGGTGCAGGGCGCGGGCTTCCAGGACCAGGGACCGGCCGCGCACGCCGGCTTTGTACAGACGCATGGAAAAATCGTCATCCTCAAGTCCCCAGCCAACGTAGGCCTCGTCAAACCCGTTGACTCGCTCGATATCCTCGTGGAAAATGGAAAAATGGCATCCCAGGATTTTGGGTTTATGGCGCTTGGCCAGGCCTAAGCGGCGCAACCATACATTGCGCTGAAATTGACGATGTGCGCGGCGCAGGTGGCATCGGTCCGCATCCTCCCAGAGCACCTCCAATAGCCGGGGATGCATCGCCTGTTGGAGCGCCTCTTCCGTTTTCAGTGCGCCGACACAGGCCCGGTTGGCCGCCAGGAACCAGCCGCGCCGCGCCAGGCGGGTATGCGCCATCACCGCTTCAGGCAGGAGCAGGATATCGCAGTCCAGTGAAATGATGTAATCGCCGCTGGCCAGCCGCAGGGCATTGTTACGCGCGGCCGACAAGCGATAACCCCGGTGTTCCTGTCTGATGAAACGAACAGGAAAAGGCAGATCCGGAAACGCGGCCTGCATCCATTGAACATTGTCGGCGCTGGAGCCATCATCCGAAACCACCACTTCATCCACGCGCTGGGTACCGAGCGCCAGCGCCCGCAGACAGGCAATCAGCATGGCCGGCCGGTTATAGACGGTTACAATGACCGTGGTTTTCATAATTCCTGCAAAATAATATCCGCGGCATGCTCCGCAGCCTGAGGGTCGCCCAGGGACTGGCTGACGCGGTCAAGGCCAGCCAGCATGGTTTCCCGCTCGGGTCCGTCGCGCAGGAGCGGCGCCAGCGCCGCGGCCATCGCTTCCGGACGCGCCTCATGTTGGATGAATTCCGGGCACAGGCGCTCCCCGGCCACGATATTGACCATGCCCAGGTAAGGCACACGGATCAGGAGCCGCCCAAAACAATATGTGGCCCACGCCACCCGGTAGACCACGAGCATGGGACAGCGCATCAACGCCGTTTCAATCGTGGCGGTGCCGGACGCCACCAACGCCGCGCGCGCCTGGCATAAAACCTGCCGCGTCTGCCCGGCCACCACGGATACATGCTCCGGCCCCTTGCCCAAGGAGCCCATCACGGCACGCACCCAGCCGGCCGCTTCCTCCGACGACGCGGAGATAATGAATCCGGCGCCGGGGAATTGCCGTTGCACGCGCGCCGCCGCCGCCCACATCACCGGCAGGATCCGTTTGACTTCATGATAGCGGCTTCCGGGCAAAAGCGCAATACGCGGTTCACCTTGCCAGGGTAATGGCACCGGGGGCTCCGCGCGCGCAGTGGCCGCTTGCGCCACCAACGGGTGACCCACAAAATCCACGCGTAAGCCGCTATCCTTGAACACGTCAACTTCAAACGGAAAAATCGCCAGCAGGCGATCCACAACCCGCGCCATCCGCGGAATGCGGCCGCGGTTCCAGGCCCACACCTGCGGACAAATATAATAGAGCACCTTGAATCCCAGTGCATGCGCCCGGGCGGCAAACCGGAGATTGAATCCCGGATAGTCCACCAGCAAAATGGCGTCCGGCTGGCGTTTCCGGGCCAGGGCCAGCATCGCGTTGAATACTCCCTTAAAAAAACGAAACCGGAGCAGGACTTCCGTTAAACCAAGGACGGCCATGTCGCGAACATCATAATGGATTTCCATACCGGCCGCGCGCAGATCATCGCCGCCGATGCCGAAGCACTCGATGTCGGGACGGCGCCGGCGGATCGCCCGCACCAGGGCGGCGGTGTGCATGTCGCCCGAAATCTCCCCGGCGATGATCATGATGGATGGAGGCTTCATGACTATTATTTAGACACAACCAAAGCAAACGCCGAACGCTCAACGTCCAACGCCGAATATTGAATGAAAAGAGGCATATCCAGGATATGTATATTCGACAGTCAGTTTCCGTCGTCCGTCATCACGCCTTCACCGAGACTTCTGCGGACAGGTCATAGTTTAATCTTCCATTCGACGTTGGGCGTTCGGCGTTGGATGTTCGACGTTTGCTTCGCCTGTTCCATGCCGTCCGGCATCTGCCTCATTCCTATCCGGTCTGTCGTCCGTCGTCTGTCATCTGGCGTCTATCCGAATCCCGGATCTGGCGGCAGATGGCCGCCGCCAGCTTCAGCGCCTCCGCCGCTTGCTCGCCGCTGACGACCGGCATGCCGCGCGCGCGCACACATTCGACAAACGCGGTCAGTTCGTTTTTCAGCGGTTCGCCCTTCTCGATTGGCACCTTGCTCCGCTCGATGCGCGTCTGGGTCTTGCAGTAGATCTCCCCGGCCTGCTTTTCGTAATCCAGCGAGATGTACGCGTCTTCCTGGAACACGCGGATTTTACGCAAATTTTCCGGGCTGATCCGGCTGGTCGTCACGTTGGCCACACAGCCGTTTTCGAACTCGAGGCGCACATTGGCGATATCCTCGCTGGGACTCAGGACCGGCACACCCACGGCGTGAAACTCGCGCACGGGCGAGCGCACCAGGTGCAGGATGATTTCCAGATCATGGATCATGAGGTCCAGTACCACGCTGACCTCCGTCCCGCGCGGGGACTGACCCGCGCGCGCTGGCGGATAGGGCTGTAGCCGGTGCGCCTCGATGAACCGCGGCCGCACCAGGATGCCTTCCAGGAATTTCAGCACGGGATTAAACCGCTCGACGTGACCCACCTGCAGGACGAGGTTCTTCTGCTGGGCTTTGGCCACCATGGCCTCGGCATCGGCCATGCGGGTGGCAATTGGTTTTTCCACCAGGAGGTGCACGCCGCGCTCGAGAAAGTGCACGGCCGCTTCGAAATGCTTATCCGCCGGCACCACGATGCTGGCCGCCTCAACCATCCCGGCCAGCTCGGCCATGTCGGGAATAGCCCGCGTCCGATAGCGCCGGGCAATTTCTTCGGCCCGCGCCTGGTTGATGTCATACACCCCGACCAACTCGGCCGCCGGCAATTCCGAATAAATACGGGCATGCCATTGCCCCAGACTGCCGACCCCCACCACGCCAACACGAATGCAACGACTATCCATAAGACCTCCCTGTGACTAAAATTCCAAATTCCAGATTCCAAATTCCAAGGAAATTCAATCAAAATCCAAAAAAGACAAACTTCTAATTCGAACCGCTCTTGGTAATGATGGCGTTAAAAATGAGCATGAGTTCTCTGGCTTCCTGAATAAGAGCTAACCTCGTCTTACCCAATTGGTCATGCTCGCCACAATCTAGCAAACGGAGCCACAGACGGCTTTCCTTGGCTTCTTTACGGCATATTTTCATGCGCAGGATGAAATCTTTCTTGCTAAGCGCCTCGTTGGCTTCAATGTAATTAGCTGCGACGGAACCGGATGAACGGACAACCTGTTTAATGTCTTCTTGATTGCTCGCGGTTTTCGGCAATTGCGCGACAAATATGCGCACATTCTGAGCAAACAGAAAAGTGCGTTCGTCCAAAGCTTTTGGCTTGGTATTTTCCGTTGTCATCGCTTTAACTTTATTGGATCTGCTCCAATAGTTTTTGCTTTCGTTTCCTATTTGGTATTTGAAATTTCCCTGGAATTTGGAACTTGGAACTTGGATTTTTCCTTATCTTCCACTTCCACAGCTATGAATGCCAAATTTTGTTTATCAGCTTCTTCAATGATTTGTTCCCGTTCCAGCAAAATTGTTTTGTGAGCTTCTATGACCAGCACGGTCGCCTTGATTTTTTTCAGCACTGCCAGGGTATGCAGGCCGACCACGGGAATGTCGTAGCGCATGTCGTGGCCCTGCCGCGCCACCTTTACCACCACGGCGCCGGCGCCCCCCAGCTTCCCGGCGCGCAGCATGGTCTCGTCCGTGCCCTCAAAGGCCTCAACCGCCAGGATCACGCCTTCCTTGACCACGACTGTCTGCCCGATTTCCAGGGCGCTGGTGGCCTTGGCCGCCTGGAGCCCCAGTTCGATATCCTGCCGCTCGCGCTCGGTCGGCGCGCGGCGGCTGAGCAAGCCCGGGGCCGGCATGGTGTCTTCCATAAACCGGTAGGCCGGCAGGAGCTCGACCCCGATGGACTTGAGTTCATCCCCGATGGCGCCGAAAATGGTCCGGGCGTTGCGGTCTTTCAGCCGGGCCAGGATCGCCAGCGCGCGGGCATCCAGGCGGACATGAAAAAGATTCGAGGGCGCAATCTGGCCGGCCATAACCGCCTGAGAAATTCCATGCTTGTGAAAAGCCTCCAGCATGGCCTCCAATTGGCCGACATGCAGCCACACGACTTGATCGGCCGCCTTTTCGATTCCCGGATCGGTTTCCCCGCGGAACGCAACGGCCACCACCTGCCGCACGCCCTGTTTTCTGGCGCCTTCCGCCAAGAGCCGCGGATACGCTCCGCGCCCGGCAATGATGCCCAGTTTTTCCGGTATCGCTTCTGTCATAATAATCTTCCCGGCCGTCTGAAACTGCGGCCATTTGATGGTTTACGCCTTATTTATACCCGTAATAGCTCGCCGGATGAAGAAAAATGTTTGCCGAATAAGGCACCTTGAAATTTACTTGCTCAGGCACACAATCCGGCGTTATGCTGAAGCCAACAACAATGGATAGTTGGAGGTCACAATTTGTGGCCTCCAATGGAAATCACACGGATTGACCCGGGTAGCGGACAATCTTGAAGTCACAAATTGTGACTTCAAGTTGGGGTGGATTGCGCCGGGCAACTCCGTACGCCTTCACTGAGCAAGATGCATCCTTCCCGTAAGAAAGAAGGAGTTGACATCCGGAACATTATACCGTAGTATTTGGACAAAGGATGGCCCTTAATATACACAACCTGTTTAATGACAATATATTACAGGAGACAATAGTGAGGACATTCGAGCGGACACATAGCTGGCTCAAGTTCACTGCCGATTTACATCAGGCGTCCCCTTCGTTATGGATCGCCCTCGGAGAATGCCAGTCGAAATGCGAGCATATTTCACGCATGCCTCTGCGTCCGGATACAGCAGAGCAACTCTACAATCTCTATCTGGCAAAGGGGGCTGCTGCAACGACCGCCATCGAGGGAAATAGTCTTTCAGAAGAACAGGTTCGACAACATCTGGAAGGCAAGCTGAAACTGCCCCCCTCCCAGCAATATCTGCAAAAGGAAGTGGACAACATCATCCAAGCCTGTAATGCCATTTTGGAAGCTATTAGCGACGGTAAAGATCCATCGCTGGATGCCGCCGGGATTCTGGACTTGAATCGTCGGGTTCTGGAAGGACTATCGTTGGAGCCTGAAGTGAAACCGGGGGAGATTCGAACGCACAGCGTTATGGTAGGACGCTATCGAGGTGCGCCGGCCGAGGATTGCGAGTTTCTGCTGGCAAAACTCGCTGAGTGGTTGAACGGTGATGACTTTAAACCGGCGCC
>JAHIMN010000079.1 GCA_018896395.1 Verrucomicrobiota bacterium
GGCGAGGTGTTCGAATCGTTCCAGAAACAGCAGGTCGGTTCTTCCACGATGCCCCAGAAACGCAATCCGCACAAGAGCGAACGCATCTGTTCCCTGGCGCGGATCATCCGGGCCCAAGTGGCCCCGGCCCTGGAAAATATCCCCCTCGAACATGAACGCGATTTGACCAATTCCGCCGCCGAACGCGTGATTTTTCCGGAAGCCTTCATCCTGACCGATTACCTGCTCCGCCAGCTGGATGAGATTCTGCGGGGCCTGGATATCCGCGAACAGGCCATTCAAAAAAACTTAAGCCTGACCAACGGCCTGATCATGAGCGAGCGGGTCATGCTGGAACTGGTGAAACGCGGGCTCGGCCGGCAGGAGGCCCATGAAATCCTGCGGCAGGCCGCGCGGACGGCGTTTGCCGCCAACCAGTCGCTCAAGGAAATCCTGCTACGGGATCGGCGCGTCACAAAAGTCATGACGGCCTCGGCCCTGGATCGCTGTCTGGATCCGGCCAGTTACATCGGCACGGCCGTGACGCAAGTGGACGCCGCGCTGGCCGCGTTGCGGAAAAAGGGGCGGTAACAGACAACCATGAACACGATCCTATATTACTTTTCCGGCACGGGCAATTCGCTGGTCATCGCCCGCGACCTGGCCGCCGCCCTTGTAAACACAACGTTGATTGCCATTCCCCGAGCGCTCCAGGAACCGGTCGCCGGGGCGGCCGATGCCGCCGCCGCGGTCGATGCCGTCGGCATCGTGTTTCCCGTGTACGCCTGGGGGCCGCCGCGGATCGTGACTGATTTTATCAACTCGCGGACGTGGAACGGTATTCCGTATTTGTTTGCCGTCTGCACCTGCGGCGGGTTTCCCGGCGGCACGCTAACACAGGTCGAGCGGGCGCTCCGCGCGCGAGGCGGGAACTTGTCTGCCGGGTTTTCGATCGTCATGCCCGGCAATTATACGGCCTTATATGGCGCCATTGCGGAAGCCAAACAGCAGAAGCTGTTCGCACGGGCCCGCGCGCGTGTCGCGGAAATCGCCGAGCTAATCAAAGCGCGCCGCAACCGTCCGGTCGAAAAAAGCTTTTTGCTGGTCAACTGGTTGACGGGGTTGCTGTATAAATTCGGTATGCCGAAGTTTAAAACGGCCGACACCAAATTCTGGGTAATGGATACCTGCACGCATTGCGGCCTGTGCGTTAAAGTCTGTCCGCGGCTCAACATTGACCTGCAAGATGACCGCCCGCAGTGGCATGGCAATTGCGAGCAATGCATGGCCTGCCTGCAATGGTGCCCCGTGGAGGCCATCCAGTTCAGCCGAGCGACACAGAAGCGCAAGCGCTACCATCACCCGGCCATCAAAGCAAAAGATTTGTTCATAAAACAGGGTAATTAAGCCGCAAGGAAGGAATAGTACATGCCGTCTTTAGTCATTATCGGTGCACAGTGGGGCGACGAAGGCAAGGGGAAAATCGTGGATGCCCTCGCGGGCCAGGCGGATGTCGTCGTCCGTTTTCAGGGGGGCGACAACGCCGGCCACACGGTATTTCACGACAGCCAGAAATTCGTATTCCATATTCTGCCCTCCGGTATTCTGCGGCCACGCGTCATGAATCTCATCGGCGGCGGGGTCGTCGTGAACCCGCAAAAGCTGGTGGAGGAATTAGCTGTCATCCGCTTGCCGGAGTCCGCGTGGCGCAAGCGCTTGCGCCTTAGCGGGGAAGCGCACTTGATTTTTGACTGCCATCTGGCCCTCGATCAGGCCGCCGAGGCCCAGCGGGGCAACCGCAAAATCGGCACGACCCAGCGAGGCATTGGGCCGGCCTATGCCGACCGCGCCGCGCGCACGGGCGTGCGCATGGGCGATACGCTCGACAAGGACTATTTCCGCGCCCAGGTGAAAATCTGCCTGGACAGTCATCGCGCCCTGTTACCGAAGGACCGCGCGCGTGAAGTCTGTGACGTGGCCCGCGTAACCAAGGAAGCACTTGCCCTGTTGCGGCCGTTTCGGGATCTGATTGTGGACACGGGCATCCTGCTGGACGCCGCGCGCCGCAAGGGCCAACATATTTTGTACGAGGGCGCGCAAGGCACTATGCTGGATATCGGCGCCGGCACCTACCCCTATGTGACCAGCTCCCATACGATTGCCGGCGGAGTCTGCGTCGGCACGGGCATTGGCCCGCACGCCATTGACCGCATCCTGGGCGTTAGCAAGGCTTATGCCACGCGCGTGGGCGAGGGTCCCTTTACGACCGAGCTCCACGATGCCACGGGCGAGACCCTGCGGCACATCGGCGGCGAGTATGGCGCCACGACCAAGCGCCCGCGCCGGTGCGGCTGGCTTGACATCGTGCAGTTGCGCCGCGCCGCGCGGTTAAACAGCCTGGACGGACTCATCCTGACCAAGCTCGATGTCCTCGACGGGTTTGAACAAATCGGCGTTTGCACGGCTTACCGCTATGGCGGGAAGCGCCATGCCGAGTGGCCAGCCAGCCCGGTGGATCTGGCCACGGCGGAACCAATTTTCACGTTCTTACCCGGCTGGAAGCAAGCAACCACGGGCACAACAAGTTTCCAGGAACTGCCCACGGCAGCCCGCTCTTACATCAACAAGATCGAGCGTTGGCTGGATTTGCCCGTGGTCATGATTTCAAACGGCCAGGACCGCAAGCAGTTGATCACGCGGCGCAAGGCGTTCTAAAGCAATGTAGAATGCAGAATTAAGAATGCAGAAGGAAGAAGTGAAGCTCGGCAAGCCGCAGGGCATTCTGGCGGAGGCGAGCAAGTAGTTTTAGCACAACTGCGTTTTTTAAATCTGCATTCTTCATTCTGCATTTAAAAGAGGTGATACCATGTGCGGCATTGTCGGTTATGTCGGTCAGCGGAACGCGACAGGCGTGATTGTTTCCGCTCTCCAGCGCCTGGAATATCGAGGCTATGATTCGGCCGGGGTGGCCCTGTATTCATCCCGTCGCAAGGCCCTTGTGCGCGTGCGCTCGGTCGGTAAGATCGCCACGCTGGTCAGCCGGATCGAAACGGATGTTCCCGACCAGGCCGGCCTCGATTACACCCTGGGCATCGGGCACACCCGTTGGGCCACGCACGGGGCGCCGACGGAAGCCAATGCACATCCGCATTTCAGCCGCAGCGGCGAATTTGCGGTGGCCCATAACGGGATCATCGAAAACTACGTGGCGCTGAAAGAGCGCCTGATCCGGAAAGGCTACGTTTTTACCAGCGAAACGGACACGGAAGTCCTGGCGCACCTTATTGAGGAATGTTACGAGGGGGATTTGCATCGCGCCGTGGCCGCCGCCCTGGAACAGGTGGAGGGCACCTATGGAATTGCCGTCGTCAGCAGTCGGCACCCCGGCCTGATCGTGGCCGCGCGCAAAGGCAGTCCCATCGCCATCGGGGTGGGTAGCGGTGAAACCATCGTGGCCTCGGACATTAGCGCCATCATCAACTACACGAAGCAAGTCGTGTTTCTAAACGATGAGGATATCGCCACCATCACGGCCGAAGGGCTCGATATTTCTTCGCTTAATAACGTACCCGTCAGCCGGGAATTGACGCACATCGACTGGAGCCTCGGCCAAATCGAGAAGGGCGGCTTTGAGCATTTCATGCTCAAGGAGATCCACGAGCAACCCCAGGCCCTGGCCAATGCCATCCGCGGACGGCTCCTCGAAAAGGACGGTACCGCGCGCTTGAGCGGCATCCGCATGACGAGCGCGGAAATCGCGCGGATCCGCCACATCACCATCGCGGCCTGCGGAACCTCATATTACGCGGGCATGGTGGGCAAGTATTTTTTTGAGGATTTGGCCAACCTGTCCACTGATATCGAACAGGCCGCTGAATTCCGCTACCGGAATCCGATCATCGAACGCGACACGCTCCTGCTGGCCATCAGCCAGTCAGGCGAAACGGCCGACACCATTGAGGCCGTCCGCGAAGGCATGCGCAAGGGCGCCACGGTACTCGGTATCTGCAACGTGGTCGGCGCGACCATCGCGCGGGAAACGGAACGCGGCGTGTACCTGCACGCGGGACCGGAAATCGGCGTGGCATCCACCAAAGCGTTCACCGCGCAGGTGGCGGTGCTGGCCATGCTGGCCATCGTCTTCGGCCGGGCACGGCGCCTGTCCGGCAGTACGGGGCGCGACCTGGTACGCGAGCTCCTGCGCGCGCCGGAGGTCGCCTCCGCGGCGCTTGAGCAGGAGCCGGCGATCAAGGTCATTGCCGAAAAATACGCCCGCGCCGAACACATGTTTTACCTTGGCCGGGGATATATGTATCCCGTGGCGCTGGAAGGGGCCTTGAAGCTCAAGGAGATTTCCTATATCCACGCCGAAGGCTACCACGCGGCCGAACTGAAACACGGGCCAATCGCCCTGCTGGACGAGCATGTACCGGTGGTGGTGGCCGTGCCCGACCTTCACGGTAAGAGCAAGACGATCAGCAACATGCAGGAATGCCGCGCGCGCTCTTCGCCCGTGATTGCCATCGCCACGGCGGACGACGATGAAGTGAACCGCTACTGCAATGACGTCATCCGCGTCCCACGCTGCCTGGATTTTCTGGCGCCGATCCCGGTGGTGATCGTCGAGCAGTTACTGGCCTATCACGTTGCCAAATGCCGGGGCTGTCCCATCGACCAGCCTCGCAACCTGGCCAAATCGGTTACGGTCGAGTGAGGAAGAAATGCAGAATTTCCGCCAAAGCGGATCCGCTTCAGGCGGAAAGAATGAAGAATGCAGAATA
>JAHIMN010000080.1 GCA_018896395.1 Verrucomicrobiota bacterium
AGCCGCCATGACCTGCTGGGTAAACTCGTACGGCACCTGCCGGTCAGCGCGCAAGACAACCCGGAAGCTCGGATTTTTGCCCATCTTGGCGCTTTTTTCGATCATCGGCGTCAGATCCAGGGGGTCGTGAACGACCAGCACGCCAACTTTATATGTGGGTTCGTACAGCCCCTCTTCCCATTCAATGTCCACGATGAACCGGCCGGACTCGTCCTTTTCCACAATGCCCTGATGGGTGCCGGGCAGACGCACCTCCTTGCTGATCCGCACCATGTCAATCGTGCTGACCGACACGAAATAGAGGATCAGCAGGAATACGCAGTCCATCAACGGCCCCATCTGCAGGGCGCAGGTTTCTTCCTCTTCGGCCAGCCATTTTTTCTTCATGCCGCGCTTACTCCCAATCCAATTCCGCATTGCAATGCGGGCATTTCTTGTCGCCCACGGTCACTTCCTTGGAACAATTCGGGCAGGCCACGTGCTCCTCTTTAGCCGGCGTTGCTTCGGGAGCGGCGGTGGGCTTGGCCGCCGTACTGGCCTTGGCCTTGACCGCCGGGACCTTGGGAGCCGACGCCCCGGACGCCATGCCGGTCTTGCCGCCACCGAGGTAAGCCATGCGCGCTTCCTTGGTCACGATCACCAGGTCGTCCGGAATGTTGTCAAAATCAATTTCATCGAACAGCATGGTCAGGCGACCTTGAACATATTCCATGACCTTCTTAATGCGATTGCCAAGGATGTAATATGCGCACAAACCGGGAATGGCGATGGCCAGGCCCGTATAGGTGGTAACCAAGGCTGTCCCAATGTCACCAGCCAGCTTGCTCGGATCGCCCACGGCACCGCTAAAGGCCATGGAGTTAAAAGCGCCCATCATACCGGCAATCGTGCCGAACAGACCTAGCAACGGCGCGATCGTGGCGTTCAGGTTGATATATGCGTTCTTGCTCCTGAACACATTTGTTTCGTTCGACGCGGATTCCAGGGCGGTGGTGTCAAAGGCTTCCTGGCCATTGGGCAGTTTTTCAAGCGCCGTGCATAAAATGCGGGTCACCACGCAGGGATTGTCCATGCCGATCTTCCATGCTTTCTGATAATCCTTGACCAGCAGGGTCTGATACAACTGCTGAATGATTTCCGACGGACAGGCAACACGAATGCGCAGTTTTATGAGCAATTCGATCAAGACCGCGGTCGCCCACACGGCCGTGCCCAGCAACGGCCACATGGTCGGGCCGCCCTGCCGCCAGTAATCCATGAAAGTTTCCGGTTTCTTGTTCTTCTCATCCACGGCCGGGGCGGCGCCCCCGCCCGTTGTGGCCGGCGCCTGCGCGTAGGCGGTCGTCGTAAAGCTCAGACCGGTCCACTGCGCCGTCCCGCCCAGCAACAGGCCAATTACCATCATCGCCATTAAGAAACGAAACCATTGTGTCTGCATAGCATTCCTCCTGAATTACTTATGTTTCATTCGCGCGTTCATATCCTCAAACCATTCCCTCGGCGTTTTCTTGAAAGAATTTGGTTCTGCTTAGCGTGGCGACTTTCTTTCTTTTACTGACCCCCGCTCCGGGCGTCCAGATCCTCCGCGATTCAGGGTTTGGGCGGTTTGGCCGCCGCTTCCTGGTCTGCGCGCCGCGCGCCGAGGGCTTTGCGCATCTCGATCGCCTTGGTGGCAAACAACGAGGCCGGATAATTTTCAATCAGCTCGGTTAACATCCCTTCGGCCTTGGCGGTCTGATTGGACGCCGCCAAAAGCCCCGCGCCGCGGTAAAGGGCTTCCGAATAGAAGGGCTCCACGGGATACAGGCCGATCACGCGCAAATACCCGTCAAGTGCGTCGGCTGGGCGTGCGAGGCCTTCCTGGCATTGGCCGATCCCGAGATAAATTTCGGCCGCATAAGGTAACTGATCCTTGACCGGTTTCAGCTGTTTATCATAGGGTTGGGCCAATTCCTGAAATTGGGTGAGGGCCGGCGCGTAATTTTTCCTGGCCAGCTCAATTTCGGTTAAGCCCACCGAGGCCGCCATGCTGAGCGGATGTTCCGGATAGGTCTGTAGAAAGACCTTAAACGCTTTACCCGCATTGTCGTAGTCACCGGCCAGCAAGCTGGCACGGCCGAAATATACCATCCCTTTGGCCGCCCATTCCGTGTCCAACCCCAGATACTGCATCATGACCTTGCCCAGGTTTAACTGGGCATTGCGCAGATCGCCTTTTTCATAGGCGGCAATACCGCGCACCACGCTGGGGGGCGGTTCAACCGTCAATCGGACAACCCCGGCGCGGGGCACGGTGACTTCCCCGCCCTGGGTCAGTTGGATCCGGATGCCGGCGGCATCCACGGATACGACCCGACCCCGGAACGCCTGCGACCGGGTCACAACCACGTCTTCCGGCCAGGCCGGCATGCTCGCCAGCATGAGGCCAACGGCCACGAGCGCTGGTACGAGTAATCCTTGTTGGCGCATACTCTCTCCCGCGTTATCCCAACGACGAATGGGATGGAACTCATGAATAAAGCAAGATAACGGTATTTGCGCTAACGTGTCAAATAAAATAATAAAAAATAATCTGGCCATTTTTTCATAAAACGTGTAATGCTTGAGGCAGTTTCAAAACCATTTTTGCGCCTTTTCAAAATTAGCACTCTTGGATGTGCATCGGCACTATGGATGAAAGCGATGGAACGGAGGCACTATATGAGTACACGCGCTCTGCGAATGAGTCTGGCAGGCATGGTTTTCCTGTGGCTGACGGTGGCAGCCCCGGCCCTCGAGCGGTTGGACGAAATGGCCACCATCGGCGAGGAGCACATGCGCGCCGGCAAGTATACCGAGGCCATCAAAGTCTATGAAAAGATCGTGGAAAATCCCACCTATGAAAACATTCTCTCCATCAAGTTCGATCTGGCCTGGGCCTATTACCTGACCGGCGCTTTCGAAAAAGCCATTCCGCTTTTCACCGACCTTTCCAGCATCCGCGCGCCCAGCGCGGTGATCAAGGCCCAAGCCTTGTTCCTGCTGGCCGATTGTTACGCCCGGCTGGCCGCCACGCAGGACGAAAAAAACGCCGACCGTAAAAAAAATATTCAAAAATCGCTGGAGCTCCATACCGCGTTTCAGACCCAGAACCCCAGGAGCCCGAATATCCCCCAGTCCTTCTACGGCCGCGGGTACGCTTATTTTTTGAACAGCCAGTACACCGAGGCCGAAGCCGACCTGAAAAACCTGATGCGCTTGTATCCGAGCAGCTCGGCGGCGCAGGATGCCAACTATCTCCTGGCCAGCGTCTATAGCCAGCAGGGGCTGGATCACTTTCAGGCCGGCCGGAAGGACAACGCCAAGCGGTTCATGGACAAGGCCCGCGAGATTTTCGGCCAGCTGACCAAAGCGGAAGGAAATCCCGTCACGGCCAATGACAGCATGTTCGCGCTCGCGGAAACCTGGTTCAGCGCGGGCCTGTATAACGAGGCCATTCTCTCGTTCCGCGAAGTCCGCGCCAAAAACGAAGTCCTGCAAATCCTGAAGCGCCAGATTGACAAGGCCCAAACGCAACTTGGCGCTCAAACCGGCCGGAAGGAAGATACGACTTTCGTCAAAGGGGAACTGGACCGGCTCAAAGCGCAGTGGTCCGCCGTCAGTGAAGGCACGGATTTGGCGATTGCAAGCTATTTGCGAATCGCCCAGGCCTATTTTGAAATGGGCGGGTACGACGTGTGCCGCGTGATCTGCCGACACCTGATCGAGTTCACCACGGATGATCGCAAACAGCAGGTCAATTACCTGCTAATCAATACCTACCTCAAGGATGAAGATCCCGACAGCGCGGCCAGCGAAATGGAGGGCTTCCAGCAGACCTTCGGCACCGACGCGCCCATTGCCGACACCGTCAGCCTGGCGATCGGTCAGTTGTTCATGCGGCAGGGCACGGAGGCAGGTATTGCCAATGCCCTGGCGCAGTTCACCAAAAGCGTGGATGAATACCCCCAGGGCAGTGCGCTCGAAGACACGCTCAATCTCAAATTTACGGCCGAATACGTGCTTAACCAGTACAAAGAAGCCAATCAGACGATTGACGCCTACCTGGAAAAGTTTTCAAAGGGGTATGCGGTGCCCACCGCTCTTTATTACAAGGCTATGTGCCTGGTGGCACTGAATCAGCCGGACGAGGCGCTGAAAACCATTGACCAGGTGATCCAGCAGTTCCCGAAGAAAACCGAGACGTTCGATGCAGTGGACGAGGTGTTTTACCAGAAGGGCGCCATGCTCGTGAAGGCGAAAAAAATGCCGGAAGCCATCACGCACCTCGAAACTTTCCTGGAGCGATTCAAGGACAGCAACCTGCGGCCGGAGGCCATGTATCTGCTTGGCATTGCCCTGAATGCGGCGGGGCAGACAGATAAGGCCAAAGCCGTGCTGGAAGGCATTGCCCGGCAGTATGCGGACAATAAGATCGTACCGATTGCCCTGTATCAGATTGCGGTGATCTATTACGAAAAGAAGGATTGGGCCCGTATGGCCGAAGCCCTGGAAACGCTGATCCAGATTTGTCCGCAGAGCGAACAGGTGACCGACGGCTTTTTCTGGCTCGGCTTTATCGCCCGGCAGGATGGCCGGTTCGAAGATGCGATTGATTACTATACGCGGTGCGTGGAATCCAACCCGGCCTACAGCCAGGCGCCGGATTGTCTGCTGGCCATCGCCCTGTCATACAAGGATAAGGCCGACAAGATGGGCCAACCCATGGTATTGCCGGAAGAAAAACGCGCGCTGTTCCGCGCCACGCTATATGATGCCGCTTACGCGTTCGAAGATCTGCTGGCCAATTACCCGGATTCCGACCAGGCGCAGGAGGCTATTCCCGGGATGGCCAGGGCTATTTTCGATCTCGTTCGCTACCGGCAGATCACCGAAGACGAGGGTGGCCAGTTCTTTGTCAAGGCCATCGCGCGCCACAAAGACAACGCCGCCTTGGCGGCCCAGCTTTCATTCGGCAACGGCAATTTCCTCATGCTGAACAAGCAGACCGACAAGGCCCTGAAGGCATTCAAACAAGCCTTTGCCGCCCAGACGGACGCGCGGCTCTCGCCGACCTTGCTGGCCAGCTATGCCGAGGCGCTCAAAGAGGCCAACGCGCTGGCCGAGGCGGAAACGATTTACAACAAGATCATCGCCGATTTCCCCAACGATCCGCGGGCGCTTGCGCCGGCCTGGTACGGCCTGGCGGACATCAAATTCCGCCGGAAGACCGAAGCGGGCGACAAGGAAGCCGAAACCCTGTTTAAGAAAGTGCTGACTGACTTCGCGTGGTATGAGCCCGGGAAGCAGGGACTGGTGAAACTGGCAACGATCCAAGAACGGAACGGAAACTACAGCGAAGCGGAAAAAAGTTTTACGGACGTCTGGAAACAGGAAAAAGGCGAGGCCCGTATCGGCGCCATGCTGGGCGTGTCCCGCTGTCAACTCGCCCAGGTCCAATCCGCGAACAAGCCGGCCAACTGGAAAGACCTCATCCGGGTCTGTTCCGAAAACCTGACCAAGATCATCGTGCTTTACGAGGCCTATCCCGATTACGTGTCGGAAGCTTATTTGCTCCAGGGCCAGACCTGCGAAGCGAACGGCGAACCGGCCAAGGCCAAGGAAATGTATTACAAGGTCACGACGGATTACAAAAACTACCCGGCGGCCAAACCCGCGGCTGAGCGCCTGCAGGCCCTGGGCGGCTATACACCGCCCGCCGTGGCGGCTTCGCCGCAGAAATGAAGACACTTTTTGAGCCGCGGGTAATTATTTTCCGAAATTCTTCATTCTTCATTTCTTCTCAACGGCCAATGTCATGGCCACTTCCGGGCAGGTAAAGGGCGAATCGTATTTGGTGCAGTTGATACAGCCCATGTAGAGCTTGTGCATCAGCGTTTCCTTGGCTACCTCGTTAAAGCCGAACTGGCGAAAGAAGGCCGGGGTGAACGTCAGCACCACGATCTGCGCGGGATGAAACCGCTTGATCCGCTTGATTATCGCCTTCACCAGGGCCGAACCAATCCCCTTGTGCTGGTAATGACCGCTGATCGCGACGGATTTGATTTCGATGGATGGGTTGAGCGCCTTCCCTATTTCCGGCAAAATCTGCCAGGCAGCCGTACCGATGATGCGCCCCCTGGCCGAGCTCGGGCAGGCCCGGGCCTCGCACACCAGAAACCGGTCAATATTCTGAACGATATCACTGATGGCGCGCGGCACCACCTCGCGGGGATGCTCCTTGATTAACGCGTAAATGGCGCCGGCATCTTCAAACCCGGCGTTTCGAATTGTCGTTGCAATGGTGGCTTTCATGGTTTGAGATTTATCCTCCTTGGCCGGAATGTGCATGTACGCGTCATTCCGCGCCCTGCGCCCTGAAGGCTGCGCGGGGCGCTTACCTTCAGGATTGTGTTTCTTTTCCATGATGGATAGCAAACACGCATCGCTTTGGCGAGAAAAAATCGCGGGGGTTTCGCCGGCGGCGCTTGACACCAATCCAAAGCGGTTTTATTATATGAGGAAAATTACATGCAACTCGCGAATATAACGTTCCGCCAAATGCCGATCCTGATTGCCGTCGCCGCAGGAACCGTTGCGCTTTTCTTTTATGTGAACAACTGTTCCCGCCCCCGGGCCATCGAGCAGGCGATTCAGGATCAATCCATGCCCCGTCTGGCAGAGGCGGTCGCCAGGCACCCGAAACACGTCAATCAGCGGGACGCGCAAAACGGCATGACCCCCCTGCATTGGGCGGTCATGGGAAATCAGACCAACATGGCGGAATATCTTCTGGCCCACGGCGCCGACGTGAACGCCGGCGATCGCTATGGCTTGACGCCCTTGCATAAAGCCGCCGCATTCAACGGTAAGGACATGGCCGCAATCCTGCTGGCCCATGGCGCCAACCTTAATGCAATGGGGACCAAATATGGCATAATCCAGGTAATGCCCCTGCACTTGGCGGCCGAAGCGGGCTTTGCCGACGTGATCCAGGTGTTGCTGGATCACGGCGCCGATATCAACGCGCGCACGGGCGGCCAGAATCGCGTGACGCCGCTCCACATGGCCACCGCCAAAGGCAGAAGCACCGTCGTAAAAATGCTGTTACGCTCCGGCGCCGAAGTAAATGCCCGGGACGTCAAAGAGCAAACGCCTTTACATTGGGCGCTGGTCGCGGAACAACCCGACTGCGCCGACATTATCCGCATCTTCGGCGGCACGGAGTAGTCACGGCAGGGGTAAGCGGCAAGGGGTAAGCGAAAAGCAGTAATTCAGCTGATAGATTTTCCTATGCCGACGCAATGAGCCGATCCAGTTCCCTTAACACGGTTTCCGACTCAATGGCGGCCAAGGCTTCACTCGTCGGCTCGCGGCCTCGGAGGATGACAACATTCGCGCCGCGCGGGCCCCACATGGCCGCATCCGTGGGGCCAAAGAGCGCCACGACGGGAACCCCCAGCGCCGCAGCCAGATGGGTAATCCCGGAATCGTTGCCTACATAGCCCCGGCTGACCGCAAGGACCGAGGCCACCTCTTGTAATGTTCGGTTAGCCAACATGGGCACTGCCGGTGTCAACCGCGGTAACGCCCGCGTCGCGACCGCATCCGCTTCCCCCAGGATGAACAGGGGCTGGGCGGACATGGAGCGCCGCACGCGATCCGCCAGCATGGCAAACTGTTCGACCGGCCAGTTTTTCCGGGAACTGCCACTACCCGGATGTAGACTGATAACATCACCCGCCAGTCCCAGTTCCTTCAGCCAATGCCGTCCTTGCTCCCGCAAAGCTTCCGGCCATGGAAGTAAAGGCTCAACACCGGTTGACGGTGAGATTCCCAAGTCCATGACCGGGCGCAGGAAATGATCGGACGCATGGCCTGATGCGACAACGGGCGAACAGGCAATCACCAGTTTCGCGCCGGCCGCCCGAAGGTTGGCCTGCACCACGCCATCGGCATCGCTGAGATAGGACAGGATGAGGTCAAAGGAAGCTAGATCAGCCCGTTCGCGCTCCGGCCAAACGCAACGCGGAACAAACCATTCGGCCATGCCGGAGGCGTCCAGCGATCGGACGCGGTTAATCAGGCCGGCGGCCACGGCCAGTTCGGCCATACCGGGATGCCCGATCAGCTCGATTGTGGCTAAAGGCCAATGCTGACGCAAAGCCCGGATGGCCGGCAGGGTCAGGACGAAATCACCCAGCGCGCCGCCGCGCAGGACCAGGATGCGCGGGAAATCATGATTCGCCAACATCATGCTCAATATACAACCCAGCCCATAAACAGCATATCGACGCCAATAATGATTCCGAAGATGCCCACGGCACGGGTAATCGGCGCCTGGTTAATCCAGTGCTCTGTCCATTGGCGCCATTTAAATGGGCTCCAGACCAGCACGATGCCGAAGATCACGAGCAGGTAAGCGAAACTCGTCATGATCAAACGGCTCACGGAGGGATGCACGAACGCGCTTTCGAGAATCGGGAGCGGCGCCAACAGCATGAACCCGCCCAGCGCGCGGGCCGCCAGCAGATCGTCCACGAACAGGATCACCAGGACATAGGCCACCGGCACGGCCGCATACACCATAATGTGGTGCGCATCCACCCAGGCGAACCTCATCTGCAAGAGAAGCCAGGCCGACCAGAGGATATCCACGGCGGCCAAAATTCGACCGGCCCATACATGCCGGGGAAACGCGCCAACCCAGGCGGCCGTCCCCCGCGGCCACAGCACCATGCCGGCGCTCCAGACAAAAACCAGTGCACCACAGATCAGGGTTATAAAGGCCAAGTCTGACATGACGATACCTCCTCCAACGCGGGCTATGCCCGCAACCAAAAATTCCAAGTTCCAAAATCCAAATTCCAAGGAATAGTCAAATTCCAATAAAGACAAAATAAATTTTGGTTTTCTTTCCGGTTTTTTCCCTTTGCCTTACTTGGCTTCATTTCCTTGGAATTTGAAACTTGGAATTTGGAATTTTTGTGTGACTAATATACCAAACTGTATTCCCGGTCCCTCAACCTACAGCCTTTCTTTCGATTTTTCCATATAGCGCTTGCGCGGTCGCCTGAGCGATGCGCAGCATAACAAGGTCGCCGGCCTTCAGGAGCGGCAGCGCCTCAAAGACGGCCAGGATATTCTGGCGCGTACGCCCGGACCAGCGCGCTTCGTTCCGCAGGCTGGGACCTTCCACCAGCACCTCACAGGCCTGGCCCACGAAAGCCTGGTGAAACGCCTGACTGCGTCGGCCCTGGTCCTCCAGGAGCGCGTGGTTGCGCCGTAGTTTTTCCTTGGCGCTCACGTCATCACTCCACTGGGCTGCAGGGGTACCTGGACGCGGATTGTATTTGAAGATATAGACATTATCAAAGCCTATTTCCTCCAGGAACGCGCGGGTCATATCAAATTCCTCCGGCGTTTCCGTGGGAAAACCGACGATGACATCGGTCGAAAGCACGATGCGCGGCGCGGCGGCCTGCAGGCGCCGCACCGCCGCGCGATAATCCCCCGCCGTGTAGCCCCGGTGCATACGCTGGAGAATCCGGTCGGAGGCGGACTGCAAGGGCAAGTGCAGGTGCTCACACACGGCAGGCAGTTCGGCGAAGGCGCGGGCCAGTTCCGCGGTACAGCCACAAGGATGCCCCGAAGTGAACCGCAGGCGGCACAGCCCCGTAATATCATTAAGCGCTTCCAGGAGGCGCGACAAGGGTTCCGTGAAGCCGCGCGGCGAGCGATCGGCCGCCTCCCAGACGGAAGTTTGGCGGCCATAGGCCATGATGCTCTGGCCCAGAAGGGTGACCTCCTTAACGCCGTGCGCGACCAGCTGGCGTACTTCTGCGATGACGTCCCGGGCCGGTCGGCTCCATTCTCCTCCGCGCACTTCGGGAACCACGCAATACGCGCAATGCCGGTCACAGCCGAAGAGGATATTAACAAAGGCGGATATCTCGCCGGGCAAATGCGTGTGGCCGTCATACGGATCGTCGGCTGGCGCAACATTGAGGATCGCTCGGCGGCCCGCCTTCGCCAAGGCTTCCCCCTTCGCTAAAGCTTCCGTCTTCGCCAAGGCTTCGCCGGACACGTCGGCGGACAAGTCGGCGGACAAGCCGGCGCGCACGGCGGCGAGGATCGCGGGTACCCGTGCCAGAACATGCGTGCCCACGGCAAAATCCAGACCGGGGACCTTGCGAAACAGCTCTTCCTTCAGGCGCTGGACCATACAACCAACGACCCCGACGATCCGATCAGGATGTTCTTGCCGGGCGGCAATTAACATCCTCAGTTTGCCGATGGCCTTGTCTTCTGCCTTGGCGCGCACACTGCAGGTGTTCACAATCACGGCATCGGCCTGGCTTTCACGCTCCGCCAGGGCATAGCCGTGACGTTGAAGCAGAACGGCGATCATTTCGCTGTCCCGCTCATTCATCTGACAGCCGTAGGTCTTAATATGGACTTTGAATGACTTCGGGGTGGACATGGATATCTACTCGGCAGGACAGATCCTAATCGGGAAACGCTATGAAAAACAAGATGCTTACCACCGAACGGATGGCACGGATTTCACTGATATGTAAGGAATGAACCGGGTCACACTTGCCTTTCCATCCGTGACATCAGTGTTATCCGTGGTTAATTCTCTTGGATTGCGACGTTAGCCCATGGACATCAACCCATTTTGACCGGACGCAATTGTCCACTTTGATTGCTTGACGGCAAGGTAAATCCATTTGGTTGCCGTAAACAATGATGTTGACACGCCGGGAAGGGTGGAATTTAATTTTTGTTC
>JAHIMN010000081.1 GCA_018896395.1 Verrucomicrobiota bacterium
CGTCGTAATACTGTTTTAATTTGGTCTCCAGAAGTTTTGGGTAGCCGGTGGCAGGGCTGTCGCTGCTACTGCCGCCGCCATAAGTAATGCTGTCGCCAAAGGCCATGAACACCAGGTCTTCACGCCAGAGCGACTTGACCGCCGCCCAGTTCGTGCCGCCGAAGGGCAGGCTGGCGTCCTTGTATTCGTTGCCGGAAAGCAAAACGGACCAGTCGGCAATCGAATCGGCATACACCATTGGATCCGCACGTCCGTCGCCGTTGTAGTCGCCGGGCACAGGTTTGTACGCGGCGTTGCCCCAGGTGAAGGAGGCAGAATTCGTGTAACCACTGCCGGAAAGCAGGACCTGCCACTCGCCGGTGATCCTATTATAGACACACGGGTCCGCGCGCCCGTCGTTGTCGTAATCGGCAGGTGCCGCCTGGTACCCGGATTTGCCCCAGATCGCGGAAGCCTGCAGGTACCCGCGGCCGGAAAGCAAAACATACCACGCGCCCGTTGATTCTTGGTAAAGACACGGGTCGGCTTTGTCGTCGCCGTCAAAATCCGCCGGCGCGGGTATGAAACCCGGCCCGCCCCATTGTCCGGTCACGGCCTGGCCGCTGTCCGAGTACAAGATGCCCCACTCACCCGACGCTTTTTTATAATAAGCAAGATCCGTTATGCCGTCGCCATCGTAATCAGCCGGGACCGGGCCGGCGCCGGCAACGCCGAAATTGGTGGATACAGGTAAATTGGTGCTACCCGAAAGAAGCATCCACCACGTGCCGGTTTTACTCATGACGGCTATGTCGGTTTTACCATCGCCATCGTAATCGCCCGGTGCCGCCCGCCAGCCGATACTTCCCAGGATCGGTTGCGCCCCGGATGCGAAGTGCTGGCTTGAATACAGGACCGTCCAGTAGCCGTTGGTTTCATCGTAGATGGCCAGATCGGATTTGCCGTCCCCGTCATAGTCGTTGACGACCGTTGCCAAGGCCGGGCTGGCCAGAAAGAAAGTACACAGGCATACCGCCACAAATGGCTTGAGTATGCCGAAAGTGCAAAGACGGGAAAAAGATGAAATTCCTACTCTCATAATCTACTCCAAACAAACATGCATTGTCCACATCCGAGGGGAAATGTCAATAATCCTGAGGCGGTATCAGGGGTTTTCACGCCCGCCTGCATGCTCTGGTAGTGGCCACGTTCAATCGCAGCGCTGAAGGAGTGGGCCCGAGTGACTCACGCTTATCTTGTCGGACGAGTCCGCGGCAGAAGCAAGGCGAATAAAACAGGCAAGATCCCGATTCCGGGGGAGAACCAGGTTGTCAGGACAATCCCGCACAGCAGGAGGGCCACCCACAGACCGCATTGAAATTTTTCGGCAGGGACTGAAAGCGTGGCGCGTTTTTTATTCCAGGCACGCAGTTTGCGGACAGTAGCCATGCACTCCAGCATTCCCAATCCGAAATAGAACAGGAATATCCCATACACCAGCGGCGGCATGTGCCCGCCAAGGCGGATCGGTTGGGCTGGGCTCGGGTTCTGCGTCAGCAGGAAAAGCATGTTGGCTTCACCCAGATAGGGGGCATGCGCGGCGTTCGACAGAATCCGCGGACCCAGTAGACTGCCGTTGGGCAACGGCCAGCAGACCGCCAGCACTTGCGCGGCTAACGGCCAGGCCTGATCGAAACGGCCGTTGACCCGAGCTGTGGCCATTCCGTAGGCATTGCCCGCCGGACTGAACCCGGCCATGACCGGACCGGAATCCACATCGAAAAACCATTCGTAACCGGGCAGGTCTTTGGGATATTCGCGAAAGCCGGCCGCGCCAATCCTTTCCTGCCAGAAATAGCTCTGGTAGGCCTCGTACCATTGTTTGGCAAGATCCGGATAGATCTCCGGCGCATACAGGCAGACGTAGGAATTGCCGATTCCGCGCGACATGCCGTTGTGCGTACCAGTGTTTGGATCGGCTGTGTATGGCGGCAGTCCGCGCGAATCGAGCCGTGCTCCCTGAAATGCGCGGATGGCCCGGGCGGCGAAGGCGGAATGGTCCGTCCCCAGCAAGGTGTCGGCCCGGCGGATCATCGTGATCGCGGCAAACACGTCGATCGGATAGCATTCTCCGGGATAATCATGAAGTAGACCGAAAGGGGAACGGTCCAGATCGTCCGAAAGCGTTTCCACCTGGTCGCGCAGGACATCGAGATATTTTCCATCCCCGAGCAGATATTGCCGGGCGGTCAGGCCCTGGATGATCATAGCCCGGAAGAATACATTTTCGCGATGCATGTAATTCTTGCCCCAGTGGGTCCGGACCCAGGCGTGATGTGTCGGATCCATGATCAGGTCGGCGGCCGTTTCAATGGCGGATTGGGCGTATACTTTCGGGGCTATGCTGGAACCACGCTCGCCTCTATCCCATGCGCGCTGAAGGTTTTCGGTGGCGGCGAGGTAAAAAACGGATCCGAACATTGGCCACTCCGTGCTGGGCACGTCATTTAGCTGGAGATGTCCGGCTCTGCCGGAGGCGATGCGGGCCCGCGCCCAACGCTCATAGCGCGGGGTCAGGCTGGCGTGAACCCGCCAGGCGACCCGGGGAATCCCGCCCGGCTGGCGCAGGTTCTCATCCATCAGGTCATGGATCAGGATAAATCCCGGCAGGATCAGAAAATAGACGGCAAGGGCAATCAAGACTAAACTGTTAATCCAGACACAAAGTCCGGCCATCCATCGTAGATTATCAGAGTTTAAATTCATAATGGCTTTCACAGGATTTTTAGCTTTGTATCGATCCCTTGAGGGGCGTTACGGTCAAACAATATTCGGCAACTTCTGCGAACTATGTCGATCGCACCAGTTGGCGATACATTCGGCAATTAAGGCGCATTCCAGACCGAACGGCAGATAACCCGCATACCCGAGCGCCGGCATTTCGAAAATGTGAAAGCGATTGACAAAAGGCACGGCATAGATCCACTTGGCGAGACTGTAAAAATTCCACATCTCCCAGAAGAAGCCACAAACAAGCGCAGAGAGCGCCAACAAGACGATCCGCCGCCAGTCGCCGCGGACGAGGTCGGCAAATAGGGAAGTCCGACCGGCCAGTGCTTGAAGGGATGCCAGCACTCCCAGCGGCGCCAGCCAGAGTAATGGAAACAAATAATCCGGCCACAAGCCAATACCTGCCAGGCCTGCCGCCGATAGGGTGAGTGCGACGACCGCTACGTACCGCGAATTAATCCGTGGCATGACAAAAAAGTCGGTCAGTCCGGTATAAAGCCGCGGGTAGGTGGCCAGGAGCTGGAAGGTGCCCATCACCGCCGGGAGAACGGTGGAAAACGGGAGGGTGGCAAACAGAAAATATTCCGGGGGGGTCAGGGAGCCGATCCCGAGGTAGTACCAGTTCTGGACGAATCGGTTCAGGTATTCGAATAACCACCAGAACAGCGCGCTGACCGGAAAGAGCAGGAGAAAATACCGGGGGCGATTGGTCAGCATGCACTGTCTCGTGCGTCGCCAAGTCAGGGCGTTGACGATGATGATATAAGCGAACCAGAGCGGACTGAATGTGAAGGTCTGTAGCGCGGCAAACCAGTCGAACCGCGTCCAGGCCAGGATCCAGGCGCCAATCCCGAAGAAAAGACCCAGCCAGCCCCAAATTGGAAAACGGCGGGCGGCGGGAGATAAAAGTGCCGGCGTCAGCAATGGCGTTTCCAGTTGCCGGGCCTTGGGTGCGCCCGGCCCTGCATTTGTCGTTCGGTTGAAGAACAGGACCCGGATGATGAACGGCAAAGTGACAAAGAAAATCAGCAGGGCAAGAGCGATACAGACTGGCCATGAAAAACCGGCGTGTTCCACGTAATGTGTGTGAGGAGGAAATTCGAGGTAGCGTTCGATAGGCAAGCCGGTCGCCATAATTCCAAACAAGGGCAGGATGATCACCATGCCGATCGCCAGGAGTGTCGCGGATAGGGCTTGTAAGGTTTGAACTGTCTTCATGCAACTCCATTTCCCGCAAATAACTTTGTCCAACAAAGTTTGGTGATAAAAAAATACAAGGTTAACTCTTGGTTATGCCGGCGCCAGTTTCCCGAAAGCGGGCAGCCGCGATTTGCGAGGCTTGGCACCTACGGCCTGGCGGGCTTGTTCCAACACTTCAGCCAGCGCGGCCAGGTATTCGTTAAATCGCTGAAAACCGGTTTTGGTCAGATGGACTGTCGTCCGCGGACGGAGTTGGACGAACGATTTGTCCATCCGGATTACCCCTTCCTCCTCGAGCACCTTCAGGTGGCGGTTCAGATTGCCATCGGTCAGCCGACAGGATGCTTTCAGGTCGGTGAAGGGGACGCCGCCATCCGCGGCGCATAAGGCGGACATGATGGCCAGGCGGTTAGGTTCATGGAATATTTTCTCCAGCGCGTTGAACGGACGATCAGTCGTTGTTTTCATGTTCTGTTTCTTCCTCCTGTTCCAGAACAGTTTCTTTATTCAGCCGGCACAACACAAAACCGCCGGCCAGTTCGCCGGCGCCGAAAACGAGGCCCATCGGGTACGGATTGGTGAACGATACGCCTGACCAGACCAGCATAATCATGCCACACGCGAGATAAAAGATGCCCACCAGGTAATTGGCGAAGGGCAGGCTGTTGCGATAGGACATGTGCACCAAACCATACAGGCACATCCAGGTTCCAAACAAAAGATCGTATTCGCCATGCATTATCAGCGCCAGGCTAAGTCCGGCGCCAACCGCCAGGGCCGGAAGGGCATCGAAAGCCGGCACAAGATCGCGCAGGGACCGACGGGAAGCGGGCTTGGCCGAGAACCATCTCAACAGGGCGCCATAGTTAATGATCAGGGCGCCGGCCAGCACGGCCGTCCAACCCAGCAGGTGAGCGTCCGGCGTTGCCGGGAAGTTGCGGGAAGCCATGATCGCCGCGCCGATCAGTGCCATGAGGCCGCCGGCCATGCGCGCAATCCCCGAATAGCCGCGGAAAAGCCGTTTTTCGAGGATCAGGGCCTTCAGGCGGCGGACCTGCACCAAGGCGTCGTGGATATGATGTGCAATCATGCGGTTCCTTTCTTTTGACCAGAATGTATCAAATTGCAAAGTACTTTGCAATACAAAGTTTAATAATTATTTTCGATGCTTTATTGCATGAAAACCGATGCAAGAGATAACTTCTGAAGACATTTAGAAAAATATCGCGCCTGATTGTCAGGCGCGATGGCGTCCGCAACACGCATTTCGATTCCCGCCGTGTCCTCCGTAGTTTTAGCGCAGGAGGATCGCGGGATTCGAAAAGGTTCGGTAAGTTTGTCGTAGATGTTGGCGCGCGGCGCGAAGCGCTGGATATGTATCCGCGTGAACGCCGGAAGCCGACAGATGCGGCAAAATCGCCGGCCCTTTTCGAGAGAAATGCGTGGTGCGTCTGCCCCGCCAACAAAACCTTGCCCAGTTATCACCAAAGAATTCGTCCTACACCATAAATGGATTACAGGAATCCGACCTGTTCCTGGCGGAGGCAGTCGGGGGGGATTTCCGTGATGAAGCGCGAGGGCAAAAAGAACTGGGCGCCGCCGTCGGGGGCGCGCCGCACGGCCGGCACGCACAGGAACAGCTCGTCCTTGGCGCGTGTCACGGCCACGTAAAACAGACGCCGCTCCTCCTCGTCGTCGCCGGATTCGGTCATGGCGCGGCTGGATGGAAACATGCCGTCGGCCGCCCAGAGCACGAACACCACGTTCCACTCCAGGCCCTTGGCCTGGTGCACCGTGCTCAGGCGCAGGTTGTCATTGGCGATCCCGTCCATGCGGTCGGTTTCGGCATCCAGGTTGGTGACCAGCGCCACCTCATTCAGGAATTCCTCGGTGGATTCGAAGTCCGCTATGAAATTCATCACTTCCTGCAAATCCTCCATGCGCCGCTCGTAATCATCAAAGGTATCGAGCGCATACTGGTCGTAAAATGCCTTGTTAAACTGGAACACGATCTCGGCCGGATCTTCCTTGAGCTCCGTCTCATATTTTTCGAGGATCGGCGCAATGGCTTTCCATAAGGCTTGCGCGGCCGCTGGTAAGGAATCGTGCAGGGCCTGGCGCTGGGCGGCATCACGGGTCTCGAAACGGCCGCCCAGTGCGCGCCAGATTTTTTCGGCCGTTTTACCGCCTACCCCCGGCAGGAGCGAGAGCAGGCGCAAGAACGCCAATTCGTCGCCCGGATTGTGCAGGATGCGCAGGAGACTGCAGGCATCCTTGATATGGGCCTGTTCGAAGAACCGGACGCCGGAGGTGACCGTGTAGGGGATGCGCTCGCGGGCCAGCTCCATCTGCAGTTCCATGGCGTGGTAATGGGCGCGATAGAGCACGACCATGTCGCGCCAGGCGTAGCCCTCGCGCCGCAGGCGCTGGACCTGCTCGATTACGTAGCGCGCCTGGTGGCCGCCATCGCGCAGGATGGCCAGGACGGGTTTGTGATGCGCCGTGCGGGTGGCGCGCAGGACTTTCTGGAACTGGCGCGGATTGCCGGCGATACAGTGGTTGGCCACCCTGAGAATTTCGGGCACACTGCGATAATTGGTTTCCAGCTTGAACGTGCGCGTGTCCGGGTAGCGCTCGGGGAAGGTCATGATGTTGCGGTAGTCCGCGCCGCGCCAGGCATAAATGCTCTGGAAATCGTCGCCGACCACCAACAGGTTGCGATTGCGCTTGGCGATCAGGTCCACCAAGTCGGCCTGGATCGGATTGGTGTCCTGGTATTCATCCACAAGCACATAGAGGAACTGCTCCTGGTAGCGTGCCAGCACCTCGGCGTGCTCCTGGAAAAGCCGCAGGCCGTTGATGAGCAGGTCGTCGAAATCCATGGCGTTCTGGGCGCGTTTTTTTTTCTGGTACAACTCCAGCACGCGCAGGACCTCGTCGGGGTCCACGGGGTGAGTTTCAAAACGATGTTCCACGACCGTGCGCACGGCCTGGCGCCGGTTGACCGCCCCGCTCAGGAGTGACAGGACCACTTCCGGCTTGGGAAATTCCTTGCCTTTCAGCTTCAATTCGGACAGACATGCCTTGATCAAAGTGATGGAATCGTCGCGATCCAGAATGGTGAAATCGAGACCGTATTGCAGAAAATGGGCGTGCCGGCGCAGGATGCGGTTGGCCATGTGGTGGAACGTGCCGCCCCACAGCCCGCCGACGCTTCCGCCCACCAGGGCCTGGGCGCGTTCGAGCATTTCGCGCGCGGCGCGGTTGGTGAAGGTCAGGAGCAAGATGCGCCGGGCATCCACGCCCTTTTGCACGAGGTAAGCCACGCGGTAGACGAGCGTGCGGGTCTTGCCCGTGCCCGCGGCGGCCAGCACGAAGAGCGGTCCATCCGGGGCCGTTACTGTCGCCAGTTGCTCGGCGTTCAGGGATTTTTCGAAGTTGATAGGACCGGACGGAGCTTCCACGAACAACATGCCTCCTAACGTGGGCTATGCCCGCCGCGTCACTTTGCGTAGCGCTTCGCAAGCGGCATGGCAACCAAAGTATCAAATTCCAAAATCCAAATTCCAAGGAATAGTTTCCGCCTTTGGCGGATCTGCCTATGGCAGAAAATTCTAATAAACAAAACAAATCCAACTTTTCAATCCGTTTTATTCCTTTGCCTTCATTGATTGCATTTCCTTGGAATTTGGAATCCGGAATTTGGAATTTTGGGGCATGCCTGAACACCGAACACTGAACACCTGAGTGTTCACAATGATCGAACATGTCCACCGGCCACCTTACGACGGGAGGTTCATGAGCGGGGCCTGGTTCAGCCGGGAGTGCAGTTGGAGCAGGTCGGCGATACTGAAGTCCTTGAGGGCCTCGGCGGAGCCGGCATCCATTTTGCCCATCACGTGCCGGATGGCCGGGTTCAGCATGTCCAGGCCTAAACTACGGGGCGTAACCCCGTTCTGGACCATGACGTTAATGATGTCCTTGACGCGAATCGAATCCGGAACCTTGAGGAGCACGTAGCGGCCTTCGCCGTCAGACACGTCTGCCAGCAGGTTGGCCTTAACGAGGGCATCCACGACTTCATGAATCATCCGGACGGGGACGCGGTGGGTATGTGCGAAGGCGTTGATTTCGAATTGAGGCACGTTAATCATCATGGATTGCGCCGCGTGTGACATGATGGAAAGCGCCAGCATGATCCGGGACTGGGTGCTGGCCCCGTGCGCCTTCTGCTCCATTTTATAAGTTGAATAATTTTGCAGGGCGAACCCGATTTCAGCGCCCAGCAGGATGATCCACCAGGAGATGTAAAGCCAGAAGAGGAATATCGGCACCGAGGCCAAGGTCCCGTAAATGGCGTTGTAGCGGCTGATGCCGATCTGCAATTCGATATAAAACCATTGCCAACCGACCCACAGGGAGCCGCCGATAACTCCACTGACTATCGCCGGCATGGCCAGTACCCGCGTGTTCGGCATCAGCTTATAGAGGAAAATGAATGCCGCCCAGGTTGCCAGCAGGGGCAGGAACGAGAGAAACCAGGAGTAAAAGAAATGGGCGTAACCGAAACGTTCCTGGAGCAACTGGATCAGTTCCGGGTTACTGAGCGTGGCGTTGATCGTTGTAGCGGCCACCATCAGGATCGGGACCACCATGACGATGCTCAGGTAATCCGAGAACTTGCGCAACAGTCGCCGGTGCAGGTTCACGCCCCAGACCCGGTTGAACGACATTTCCACGCAACTCAATACATGGACCACGATCCAGAGCAAGAGCACGAGCCCGATCCCGCCCAGTGTGGCAAAATTCGTGTTTTTTACGTACGTGAACAGATTGACCACAAAGTCCTGGAACTGGTCCGGCATGGCCGCGATGGATTGGATAATGCGCTGTTCGGCCCACTCGCCCGCGCCCAGGCCCCGCAGGATCGCCAGGGCCAGCGTAAGGATTGGTACGATGGCCATCAGGGAACTGTAAGTCAGTGAGGCCGCATGCAGGGGACATTCGTTATCCTGGAAACCCTTTACGACCAGGAACACGACCCGGACAAAATTAATGCCTAAGCGCTTGAGCCGCGACAGCGAACCGAGTTCGATCTCCCAGATGCCCTCGGACATGAATCGCCAGGCACGCTGGGAAAAGCTTGGTGTAAGTTGTTGATTCATGGCAATAAGCAATAATAGAGGTCAGAAGTCAGAGATCAGAAGTCAGATATTTGTCAGTAATCAGTTCTTTGTTCTTAGCTTTAAGCTCCTTCTTCATTCGACGTTGGACGTTCGATGTTGGATGTTCGGCGTTTTCTTGAGCCCGTCGTCTGACCTCTGGCCTCTGATCTCTGACTTCTGGCTTCAAACATCCCCCAGGCCGCCCAGGTTTTGGCGTCTTGGACGGCGCCGCGGTACATTATGGCTTTCCATGCGGCTTCGTCAAGCAAAACCACATCCAGCTGTTCGTCGGGGTCCGGGTCCGCCGGCCCGTTCTCCGCCTGCCCCGCGTCGCACGGGGCCAGCTCGGCATAAAAAATGGTGATCCGTTCCGTGCAGAAGCCGGGCGCCGTGAATATGCAACCCAGCGGCGTCAGAGTTTTCACGGCATAGCCGGTCTCCTCCCGGATCTCGCGCCGGGCGCACGCTTCCGGTGTTTCCCCGATTTCCAGCGTACCGGCCACGACCTCCAACAGTTCCTGCTCGATCGCCTTGCGGAACTGGCGGACAAACACATAGCGTCCATCCGGCGCGCGCGCCCAGATAGCCACCGCACCGGGGTGGCGGACGATCTCGCGCCGGGCGCGGCGTTCGTTTTCCAGCTCGACCTCCAGCACATCGAGTTGGATCAGCTGGCCGCTGAACACGCGGACGGAATGGATGGTTTTTTCGGGCATGGTTCCAATAGGACGTATTTCTGAAAAAACATGGTTTAATAGTAGCGAACGCCCGCAGTCGGTCAAAGATAATCTTATTGTTTTGAGAGATTGTGTTTGCAAACATTATGCTATACGGCATAATGTTGCAATGGCATTCGCAAGGAAATAGCAAAACATGAAGATATTAGTCACCGGCGCGGCGGGTTTTATCGGTTTTCATGTCGCGCGGCGTTTGCTCGAACGCGGCGATCATGTCGTGGGCTGGGATAATCTCAACGATTATTATGATGTGAGCTTGAAAGAGGCGCGCCTAAAACAACTGAACGATTATGGCAATTTCAAATTTCTAAAAATTGAGATGGCTCGCCAAGATCATGTGGCGGCCGCGTTTAAAGAATTTGGTCCGGAGCGGGTCATCCATCTGGCGGCGCAGCCCGGTGTCCGATACTCATTAAAATACCCGCATGTCTATATCAGCAGTAATATCACCGGTTTCATGAATATTCTGGAAGCCTGCCGTTATCAGCAGGTTCAGCATCTGGTCTATGCGTCATCCAGTTCTGTCTACGGGATGAATAAGGTATCCCCTTTTTCCATTCACCATAATGTGGATCACCCCATCAGCTTGTATGCGGCCACCAAGAAAGCCAACGAGTTAATGGCGCATTCATATAGCCACCTATGTGGCCTGCCCACAACCGGTTTGCGATTTTTCACGGTCTATGGCCCCTGGGGCAGGCCGGATATGGCCCTGTTCATCTTCACTCGCGCCATTCTGGAAGGACGTCCCATCCAGGTTTTTAACTACGGCCACATGCAACGGGATTTCACCTACATTGACGATATTGTCGAAGGCGTCGTTCGGGTGCTGGACCGTCCACCCCGGGCAAATGTGCTCTGGGATCAGGTCAAAGCGGACCCGGGGACCAGTAGCGCCCCTTATCGGGTCTATAACATCGGGAATCATAAGCCGGAACAACTCCTGCGACTCATCGAAATATTGGAGTCGTACTTGGGCAAGCAGGCCGAAAAGGAACTCCTGCCCATGCAGGCGGGGGATGTGGAAGCCACCTGTGCGGATGTCGCTGATCTGGTAAGGGACACGGGGTTCCAACCGAGCACTCCGTTGGAAGTGGGAATTAAAAAATTTGTGGATTGGTATCGAGAGTACTATCAGGTACGGTAGTTTCAAAACTAATTCATGGTTTGATCCTGATTCCTACTGGACAGTTCGGGCGTATGCCATCGAACGAAAAACAACAGAAAGCCGTGTGTAGGTCGTGCCACAGGCATATCCGCCAGTGGCGGAAAAACCGCACGCACGGTTTGATGAGGGCTGGGAGGTTTGCTCCTCCTGTCTACTCTACCTGGTTTCTTCCATGCCCGGATTCCCGCTTGATTTTAACGCTAAGTGTGTTACAGTAACAGAATGAATGAATTTGTTTTTGAAGTTACTCAGAAACGGACGGCGGGTTAGTGGCCGAATGTTCGACCGAGAGCATTTTTACCCAGGCCGACACTTGGGATGAGTTGCGCCGAAACGTCAAAGAGGCGATGGAAGCGTATTGCTTTGACAAGTCCCAATCTTCCGTGATCCGGTTACATTTGATTTGCGACGAAGTTCTGACGCCGGCATGAAAACCCCGCGAGACCTTAGTGGACAGGCGTTGATTAAATCCTTGTGCCGTGACTGGGGTCATGTTTGAGCAGTAAAAACCAGATTCCAGAACTCAATCCCTCGATAAAACAAAAGAAATAATATGGAACGCGTAGTCCATAAAGCGAAATCGTTTAAAGAAGCGGACGCATGGGACCGCCGGCAGCAATTGAGCATGCCCCCTCAGCAAAGAATCAGGGTGGCAAGAGTTTTACAACAAAGGGTATTTGGACCGCTTAAGGCAATCCGCACATGCTAAAGAGCACCTAACTGCCGATTCGTTTTCCAGAGATGTCCTTGATTTCCTGCTGCTTCTGCGTAAACAGGACGTCCGCTACCTGATTGTTGGCGGCGAGGCCAAACTTCAAGGGGGCATGGCGCAACAGGGTAATTGTTCGATTAAAAGGGGCCGGCTTGGATGATGCATTCATATTCTATCTTGGGCGTAAGGATCTCATCCGCAACAAGCGGGCATCCGGCCGCCCAAAAGACCTCGATGATTTGCGCTTTTTGGAATCAGAACAGAAATGGTAACAGCTCAGCACCCGCCTGCAACGCTTCCCGAGGCGCTTCGCGCTCGGGATGCGGGCAGGCATAATTGACGGTGATGAAGTGTATCTGCTCTTGATGTCATAAACAATCACTTGAAATGAACCAACAAAAACAAACGGCGGCCTATGCGGGATCGAAGTTCACAAATGTGCCCCGCGACCTGGCGGCCCTGCTCGTATCGCTCAAAGGATTTCACGGGGCAGCCATCGGGGAACGGGACTACCGCAACCTGGCGGATTCAATCGTGGGGACCGAACCTTTTACCATTATTCTCTTCACCGAGCCGCTGGCATTTGAATACGCCCGCCGCAAGGAGTATATCGAGACCATCAAGCACCAGATTGATTCCGAGCTTGATGAGACCGTGTTCAACAACTTCGGAAGTGAGATTAACGAAAACATGTTTGTATTTCTGCGTACCCATGAGGACCCGGAAGACGTCCACCTTAACCGGCTGATACGGCAGTATTATCCAAAAGCAAAGATAATTCTGCGACAACGCCATCCAATGGCATGGGCAAGAAACTGGAAAGCGGGAAAGTATGCGGCAGCAAGAATCCGAATCGAACGCCGGCGGAGATACGACATGCCGGGACCGCTCTGCTGGGGCGCCACCAACTTGCCCCAGCAGTTCTATTTTATGAATTCTACCAGCACATATGCGCGAGGTTGCTCGTCTGGTTCCGGAACCAGGGAGGCTCACAGCTATTTCGGCTTGGCTTTCATCGAGCTGTCAAAACGCATATCCATTCCGTCGTACATCCTTGTCTACGATAGAGACAATGTTTTGCGGTTCGTCGCCCGGCAGGATAAATTTCTGATCATCCCGGATTCAATGGGCTCCAATTGCGAGGTGGATAACAAAATAGTCAGCGCCCTGATGCGGCGGGCATGGCAAGTTAAAGCGGTCGAATCGCCGGACTATAGCCGGATCAGGGAGATCAGGATATTCCGCCGATGAGAGACAAGGTCCGACATTTAAGTTGACTTGTTATACTGATCGTGCAATATATGATGTGATCCGTGAAATTATTAATCGTAGATTATCCGGATATATTGCAGGAAACCGGCCTGGGGGGCAGCAGGCTGGCTTCAGTTGGGTTGCCACGCCGCTTGCCACGTCTGTGGCAAAGTGGCCCCTTGCCCCGCTGCGGGGCGACGGGGCGGAGCGCCAGCGGAGTGATGCGGAGGGCGAAAGCCCGCCTTAATTATTTTGTCCATCGGGAACCGCAAAAAACAAGTTGTTCGTAGATCAATATGAGCTTCAACCGAGGTCACTAGGATGTCGCTATCACGAAGAGAAGCAAACAAGAGCATGGTGGCGCCGGTTAACTTTAATCCCAACATGTTGGGCACCGCGCTACGCGATGGATGTCCCGAGATGTTGTTTGCCCTATTGCTGGGATCGGCCCGTGATGGACACGTTCCACCTGGCGGCGACTTGGACATGGCTGTGAGTCTTGAATCGGGGTTGAACCTGACTCTTGTGGAACGGATCACCACCATCGTGCAACGCGTCCTGCCTGGTATCGATATTGATATAGGATGCTTTGACCGGGCTGAACCGGTGTACCGTTTTGAGGCATTGAAGGGGCGTCTGCTATTCGCGCGCGACAACGACCGGTTTCTCGACGCCTACTCGATGGCCTGTCGGGAGTACGAAAGCCAAATGTATGACTACGAGCGGCAGGCCCGGTATAGATTGCAGCGTAAAGAGGTGGCCGCATGACTTTAAAGTGGAACGGCGTCATCCAGCGCAAGCTCGCTCTCTTGGATCGGCAGGTTATGCGACTTGAAGATCATCTGCGGGATGTCTCGCGAGAGCAATTCGTTCAGAACTGGGCCATGCGGACTATTTCCGAGAGAGCCATTCAGGTGTGCGTCGAGATCATGATTGACATTGCCGAGCGCATCATTGCCCTTGCCGGGGCCGGCCCAACGGCAACCGCCGCCGAGGCGATTGACCGGATGGTGCAGTTGAATGTTTTGCAGAATGCGGAGTCTTACCGGTCCATGGTCCGCATGCGTAACCTGATCGTTCATGGTTATGACGAAGTGAACCCCGACGTGCTTTACGATGTGGTATCCGGGCGTTTGGGCGATTTCCGACGGTTCAGAGACGAAATCGACCGCGCAAATCAAGATGCGGAATTATCGGGCGGCAATTCGACGGCGTCATGATCGCCTCGTGCGCACTGCTCTGCGGTCCACCATGCCTGACCCCTGGCCGCAAATGCGGCGCGGGCGGTCAATTGCGACCTGATCCTGCTCTACTGGGACATCGGGCGCGGGATCGTGGAAAAACAGCAACTGCTCGGATGGGGCGATTCGGTGGTGGAAATGGTCTCGGCGGACTTGCGGCGAGCATTTCCGGCCACGACCGGCTTTTCGCCGCGTAATGTATGGGACATGCGCCGACTTTACGAATCCTACACCGCTCCTGAATGTCTCGCACAAACTGCGCAAGAAATCGATCATGGTATGGCAAATAAGATTCTGCGACAGCCTGTCGCAGAATTAGGCGGCGACGAGAAGCGGCCTGCCCTTCGAAGCTTTAGCGTAGTAGGGCCTGCAAACAAGGAAAAGTTCGTTAAGTATTACCTTAATTTTGCATCGCATTAGTTTGCCGCAGATGTGAGGCGCAAAGGGCGCCGCTGTATAAGCATACCGCAAGCCCTTTGCAACGAAGCAGATGCGGCAAAATCATGCGACCGTCTTCTGCGGCGAACATCAGCGTTTTTGCAGGATGCCTTCATAACCCGTTGGGTTAAAAGGAAAAGTGGTGCAAGAAATAACTTGCACGCTGTGTTTATTGACAAAATATGACAGTAACGCTGATGTTCGTGCAAAATTAAGGTAG
>JAHIMN010000082.1 GCA_018896395.1 Verrucomicrobiota bacterium
GCTGGGAAAAAATGGTTCGCCAAAGGCGAACAGCACGTTTTTGATCTTGTAAACTCTTAATACGCAACTAATTATTCGTCTATACAACATGTTGGTTTTAACTTTTTGTTAAGAAACTAATAGTCTACAGCCTATAGCCTACAGTCTGTAGCATCCTATGGGATGCTACTGATATCGCATCATGAAAATATTAGTCATCAACACGGGCAGTTCGTCGGTCAAATTTAATTTATATGAAAGCGCCGGCGAAAAATTGCTGGCCAAGGGACTCATCGAGCGGATCAATGCGCCGGACACGCATCTGAATTATTCCAATCACCGCGGGCAGAAGGTGGAAAAGGAAATTGCGGCCAACTCCTCCGAGGCGGCTATTTCCGAGGCGTGCCTGGCGCTGATGGATAAGAAAACGGGCGTGATCAGTAACCTGACCGAGATTGAGGGCATCGGGCATCGCGTGGTACACGGCGGCGCGACCATCAGCGGCGCAGTCAAGGTTTCGGCCGCCATCAAACAGGTAATCCTGGATTGCTTCTCGCTGGCACCGTTACACAACCCGCCCAACTACGAAGGCATTGAGGCCTGCGAGCACCTGTTCCCGAACGTTCCCATGGTGGCCGTGTTTGATACCGCCTTTCACCAGACCATGCCGAGCGCCGCGTATACCTACGCCATCCCCAAGGACATTGCCGACAAAAACCAGATCCGGCGCTATGGGTTTCACGGCACCTCGCACTATTTCGTGGCCGTCACGGCCGCCCAAGTCCTGGGCCGCGACCTCGACACTCTAAAACTCATTACGGCGCACCTGGGCAATGGATGCAGTATCACGGCGGTCAACTGCGGCAAGGTGGTGGATACCAGCATGGGCCTGACCCCGCTGGAAGGCCTGGTCATGGGCACACGCTGTGGCGATATAGATCCGGCCGTCGTCATCTTCCTGAGCCGGCTGGGCTACAGCCTGGACGAAGTGGACCGCCTGCTTAACAAGGGAAGCGGATTACTGGGACTGGCCGGCATTGGGAGCAACGACATGCGCGACATTTTGAAGGCCATCGCAAACGGCTCGGCGCCGGCCAAGCTGGCGCTCGACGTGTTCGTGCACCGGCTGGTAAAATATGTTGGCGCCTATGCCGCCGTGTTGAACGGATTCGACGCCTTGATCTTCACGGCCGGTATTGGCGAAAATGTTGCGCAGGTGCGCGCGATGGTATGCGAGCAACTGACGTATTTGGGCATTCACCTGGATCCGGCGTTGAACAAGGCCAATGCGCTCACCATTTCGCGCGAGGGCAGCCTGCCGGCAGTGCTGGTCATCCCCACCAACGAGGAACTGATGATCGCGCGGGAAACCCTGCGGGTGTTAATGTCGTAAGGAACTGTAATGGTTCAGGTAGCCAAAAGTCCGAGTAGCAGTCTGTAACAGATGATTTACATGGTTGTCATTCCCGCGCAAGCGGGAATCCAGTTTTTCTGTCATTTTTTCTGATCCTGGATTCCCGATCGGTCCCGATGCGCTTCACGATCGGGACGTGTCGGGAATGACAGCCATGCGAAGCGTGGGCGTGGCAAGAATGACGTCTCTAAACTCCTGAGTAGACAAGGACCCCCATCATACCGAAAACCGTATTGGAACGCATTCGGAGCAAAGCAAAGGCACTCAACCGCAAGATCTGCCTGACGGAGAGCGATGATGTCCGTAATCTCCAGGCGGCCGCCAAGCTGGTACAAACGGGGTACGCCCAGCCCATCCTGGTGGGCGACACCGAGGCAATCCTTAAACTGGCCCGCGAGAACCGGATTGCACTGGACGGAATCGAGATCGCGGACACGCTCAAGCATCTTAAGCTCAACGATTACATCGCGAAGCTCGTGGAACTCCGCCAGGCCAAGGGGCTCACCGAGGACCAGGCGCGCATCTGGATCAAGGATACCTGCGTCTTCGCGGCGGCCATGGTTTGCTCAGGTGACGCCCACGGGTATGTGTCCGGCGGCGGCAACCCCAAGGGCTATCACCACAACACCGCCGGCAAAACCCGCCCGGCCCTCCAAGTCTTCAAGACTGCGCCCGGCATCAAGATCGCCTCGTCCTATTTCATCATGCAGATGCGCGATCCGCGCTGGGGATTCAATGGCACCCTTTTTTACGCCGACTGCGGACTCAACATCAACCCCACCGCCGATCAACTGGCTGAAATTGCCGTGACCACGGCGCGCACCTACCAGACGCTCACCGGCGACGAGCCGCGCGTCGGTATGATCAGTTGCTCCACGAAGGGCTCCGCCAAGGACCCGACGGTGGATAAGGTGATCGCGGCCACCGCCAAGGCTAAAGCCCTGGCACCGGAACTGAAGATTGACGGCGAGTTCCAGTTCGATGCCGCCGTCATCCCCGAAGTAGCCGCCAGGAAAGCGCCGAATTCCGCTATTGCCGGACGGTGTAATGTGCTCATCTTCCCGGACCTCAACTGCGGCAACACAATTTACAAGGCCACCGAGCGGCTGGCCGGTGCCACCGCCATCGGCCCGTTATTTCAGGGTTTGCGACGCCCATACAATGATGTGTCCCGCGGCTGTTCTGCCGACAATATCGTGGATTGCGCCGCCGTGGCCGTGATCACCGAATGGACGGCATAAAGAAGTTGAAGAACGTTCTTCGTTCTTGGTTCTTCGTTTGGGAAAGGACAAAGAACGAAGACCAAAGAACTTCGAACCGAACTCCTGTATTTCAAAGGATCAGCATGCAGTCGCCGTAGCTGTAAAAGCGGTATCGCTCCCGGATCGCCTCCGCATACGCTCGCAAGATCAATTCACGGCCGGCCAGGGCACTGACCATCATCAGCAGGCTGGAGGAGGGCAGGTGAAAATTGGTCAGGAGCGCATCCACCACCCTGAACTTATAGGGCGGGTAAATGAACAGGTCACTGCGGCCCTGTGAGGCCACCACGACGCCGTGGTCCACCACGGATTCGTGGTCCGCCGCCACGGTTTCCAGCGTGCGCACGACGGTACTGCCGACCGCCACAATCCTTCCCTTAGCCTCGCGGGTTGCGCAAATGAGCCGCGCCGTGACTTCCGGCACCGTGTAACGTTCCGCATCCATTCGGTGCTGTTCCACTTCGGCAACGGTTACCGGCTTGAACGTGCCCGGACCAACGTGGAGCGTCACGGCGGCATGGCGGACGCCCTGCTGTTCCAATGTGGTCAAAAGCGCCGCGGTAAAGTGCAGGCCGGCCGTCGGCGCGGCCACGGCGCCGGGATTACGGGCATAGATGGTCTGATAACGCTCGCGGTCCGCCGCACGTTGTAAGGCATTAGCGGCCGTTCGTTTGATGTAAGGCGGCAGGGGCGGAACGCCGTCGGTTTCGAGGATCTCCAGAAGCGGACGCTCATGCCGGAGTCGGAGCGTCACGCGTCCCTCGTCTTTCACCGCCAGAACTTCCGCCTGGACCTGACCCCCGGCCAGTTCCAGACGAGTGCCGGGTTTCGAATGGCGAGCGCGCAGGAGCGCATCCCAGATGCCGGGAGCCGTTTCCTCGATCAGCAGGATTTCCACGCGTCCACCGGAAACGGGTAATGGGGCCGTGCTCGGGTGGTGGGCGTCGATCCCAATGGCCTCAGCAAGCTGAGGCCCTACGTAGGGCGCGACCACGCCTTTGGCGTGGTAAACCTTGCGCCTGCCACGCGTCCCGCGTGGTCGCGCCATTTCACTCCCCCCCACCGTTGACTGGCCCATTACGGGAACAGTCTTATGGCCATACAGGCGGGCGGGGATAACACGCGTATCGTTCACCACCAGCAAGTCGCCCGGGCGGAGAAACACCGGGAGGTCGGCCACCCGCCGGTGATCGAATACGCCCGTGGCGCGCTGGATGACCATCATACGGGCCTGGGCGCGCTCGGAGGCGGGTTGCTGGGCAATCAGTTCCGGCGGCAGGTGATAGTCAAAGTCGGAAGTTTTCATAAATGTTATGATTCAGGTTCAACGGTTCACGGTTCAAAGGTTGAAGGCAAACAGGCTGGACAGGTTGCAGCAA
>JAHIMN010000083.1 GCA_018896395.1 Verrucomicrobiota bacterium
CCATGATTGCCGGCGGCTCGGGCATGGCGCCCATGAAAGCCATGCTGGGCGATATGCAGGCGCGGAAGATTCGCCGTAATGTCCGCTATTTCTTCGGAGCGCGCGCACGACGCGATCTTTTCCTGATGGACGAAATGCAGGCGCTGGAGCAAAGCCTGCCGGATTTCAGGTTTATCCCCGCGCTTTCCAAGCCATTGCCGGAGGACCAGTGGACAGGCGAAACGGGACTGATCACAGAGGTGCTGGACCGGCATCTGGAAAACCTGTATCCCGGGGAAGCCTATCTCTGCGGCAGCCCGGCCATGATCCAGGCCTGTATCAAGATACTGCAGAAAAAAGGCGTCGCTAAGGATCGCATATTTTACGACACGTTCGCGTGATGGAGGTGAGTCATGCCAAAAAAATATTCCCTGGACGCCATGGAACAGACCCTGCGCCAAGCAAGCGACACCCGCGAGGGATTGTTGGGACGGGACGCACGGGGCTTGGCGGCCATTCTCCAGGCCGATGATGAGGCCATCCGGCGGCGTGGGCTGACCCATGCGCACATCGCTCAGCACCTGCTTGCCTTGCGCCAGGCCGGATGGGAGGGACTGGGCGACCCCGTGTCCGTACCCCCGCATTTCGAGGTTCGCGTGGACGCCGCGCGCGGCACACTCCCCTGTCCGTTTGGCGATCAGGGCTCGTTTGCAAAAGTCAATACAACGGTCCACAACCTTGCGAGCGGGCAGGAAATCACGTTCACCGATTTAAATATCCATCTGATTACCACGCACGGGTTTTATGAAGGCCACGGCGCCCAATTTCGCCTCGATCCCGAGCAATTGATGGACACGCTGGAAATGGGTAAAATTCGACCATGCAAAAAACATGACGGAATGCATTGATTTTGAACCGGGACGGTGATAATAACTATGGCGAACACAACCCCTCGTCCACGGAAAGTCAACGCAACAAGGGAGGAGCCGACGCTATGCAAATCGAAACCAGCAAGATTGATCAGACGGTCGTCCTGGCAATCAAGGGCCGCATGGATGTCATTGCCGCGATGCAATATGAAAAAACAATCACGGAGTGTCTCCAGCGCGGCGACCGGCAGTTCGTCGTGGACCTTGACGCCTTGGACTATATCAGCAGTGCGGGCCTGCGCAGTCTGCTGACCACCGCCAAAAAAATCAAGGAAGTTAAGGGCACGGCAAATTTCTGCAATGTCAAAGGCGTCGTCCAGGAAGTCTTTGCCATGTCCGGTTTCGATTCCATCTTGCCGATCTTCAAGTCGGTAAAGGACGCCTTGCCAGGTTAATACCTGACACATCGGAAACCGCTATAGAAAACAAGAACTTTACCACGGATGGCACTGATGGCACGGATAAGGAGATGTTTAACAAAGTTTTTACCCTCCTCTTTATCCGTATAATCAGTGTAACCCGCCTGCATCGCTGAGCGAAGCACTGCGGGCAGGTCAGTGGTTGATTTTTTTCGGTTGCGGGCTTTAGTCTGCTTTAGACCTATGCAAATTATCGTTAAAAAGAAAGACCCCGCCATCATTTTGAGCATCCACGGGCACTTTAATGCCGGCGATGCCCCGGAATTTGAGCGGATTTTCAACCAGCACCTGGATGCCGGTGAACGCCGTTTCGTCCTGAACATGGCCGAGTTGACCTTAATCAACAGTGCGGGCCTGTGTAGTATTCTTGCGACCGCCAAGAAAATTAAGGAGCGGGACGGGAACCTGGTGGTTTGCGCCCTGCAAGGCGAAGCGCTCAAAGTGTTCGAGATATCCGGGTTTACCGCCTTGTTTTCCCTTTACCCTACTGAGGCGGCGGCGCTCAAACAGGTATGATTCTGTCCGACTGCCATGAAACAGGGTAGCCGTTCACGGCTTGAAATTGGAAACTGGAAATTCGAAATTAGGGTAAGAGATGAACAAACTGAAATTTAAAATGGCACAGAATCGGAATTTCCGCTACGGACGGATCGGCCTGCGGCCCCAATTTTAAATTTCAAGTTTCGATCCCGAAAGCTTTCATTAACAGCACAAAAGTTTGAAGGCCAAATTTCTAATTTCCAGTTTCCAATTTCAGCGTTCCGTGAACGCTTACTAAGATTCATTAAAGCGCCCCCCGCCCGTTCATGCATAATCCATGCTAAGCACCAGGGGCGCTAATGGTGACCGAGTTGCCCGCCG
>JAHIMN010000009.1 GCA_018896395.1 Verrucomicrobiota bacterium
ATGAAATAGATAAACGGGTTATAGGCCTGGGTGGCCAGCACGGCCAGGGACAGGCCGAACAGGACCAGCACTACCACGGCCTTGGGCCAGGTGATGGTCCGCGACCAGTCCCAGGTCTGCGGCGCCAGCCACGTAACCGCCGCCGCGATGCCGAACATGCCCAGGTAATAGGGCTGATACAGGATGCCGCCCAGCAGGTCAGCATTAATTGTGGCCCCGCCAAATCCCAGCATGCGGCCGAGATACTGGAAGGCACTGGTCAAATCCGGCGCCCGGAAAAAGACCCAGGCGATCAGCACGATCAGAAACGTGATGGCGACGCGCAGAACGCGGGGCAAACGGTGATAGAAGCTATGCTTCCCCATTACGCGCTCGGCCCCCAGCAGGGCGCCGTGAATACCACCCCAGATCACGAAATTCCACGAGGCCCCGTGCCATAATCCGCCCAACAGCATGACCAGCGCCAGGTTGACGTAGGTGCGTATGGGTCCTTTGCGGTTACCACCCAGCGGGATATAAAGATAATCCCGGAGCCAGGACGAGAGCGAGATATGCCAGCGGCGCCAGAATTCGGTGATGGATTGGGCACAATAGGGCGAATCGAAGTTTTTCGGGAACACGAAGCCCAACATGAGCCCCAGGCCGATGGCCATATCCGAGTAAGCGCTGAAGTCAAAATAAATCTGGAAGGCATAGGCCACAATGCCATACCAGGCATCCAGTACGCCGAGGGTATCGGCATGAAACGCCACCTCCACGATCTTGCCGCAAGGATTGGCCAGCAGGATTTTTTTGGCCAGCCCCAGGCTGATAAACGCCACCCCGCGCGCGAATTTCTGGACCGTGTAAGTGCGGGATTGCAGTTGATCGGCCACTTCTGAAAACCGGATGATCGGCCCGGCCACGAGCTGGGGGAACATGGAGACGAAACAGGCGAAATCCGTGAAATTGAGCAGGGCCTTCGCCTGACCGCGATAGACATCTATCGTGTAGCTCATGGACTGGAACGTATAAAAGCTGATACCCAGCGGGAGCGTCACGCGCAGGACAATCCCCAGCCCCGGCCATCCCAGCCACTGCGCCAGGGCGTCAATATTACCCACGGCAAAATTGAAATACTTGAAAAACCCCAGCAGTGAAAGGTTCGAGCAGATCGAAACCACCAGTGCGATTTTTTGAATCCGCGTGCGGGACACCTCCGGATCCACCACCGGGACGGATGCTCGCCAGCGGAACCCGTTGCAGGCGATGACCAGCCCGACAATGTAGTCCACAAGCGTCGAGGCCAGCATCAATACCATGAAAAGCGGATTGGCCCAGCCGTAAAACACGTAGCTGACCAGCGTCAGCAACCCATGTTTGGCCCGGCGCGGAATAAGATAATAGAGCAGCAGGGCCGCCGGCAGGAAATAAAACAGGAATAAATGGGAACTGAAGACCATTTTTTATATTTATGATTGCGGATTGCTGATTTCGGATTGCCGGTGTCAGGCGTCCGGTCTCGCCGATCATGGATCGGCTCCTACATGCTCCACGCTCAACGTGCTTTCTAGGCGTCCGTCGTCTGCCGTCTGTCATCTGTCATCCGTCTTCTGTCCTCACCGTTCCATCTCATAATACAGCGGCAGACGGAATTCGTCGCTATCCATGATCAGGCGCTCGCCTTCCAGTTCCGGATGCTCGTCGAACGGCTCCAGGACCAGGCGATAGGTTTTGGTTTTGTCCCGCGCCGCCGTCGGGAGCACGCGGCCGTCACGGATGGCCCAATGCGCGACCATGATTTGCTTTTCGGCATAATGGCCCTCGGCAACCCGTTCCACATCATAAAGGTTGACGATCAATGCCCGGCGGTAGGGCGCAATAGACGCGGGTGATGGGATGCGGGAAAGTTCCACCGGGCGCGCCATCAGCACAAGGCGCGCGACCGGTGGTCGGTTTGTCGCGATAACAACCACCGGCGCCGCCGCAACCGTCGTTGCCGGCACTTTCACCCCGGCGGCCCGGCCGCCGGCGACCCAGACATCGGGGAAAAAATCGGCGTTCGTGTTGTGCGTTACTTGAACCCACTGTTCCACCCTCTGGAAATCGGCGCTGAACCGGCCGATAAAAATTTCTACGCCGGTGCCGCCACCCCGGATGCGGTTATCACGCCCCCCCACTGTGTAAGGGCCGGTCATGGTCATGAACCGGGGATGACTGCTCCAGCGCGGGTGATAAACCTCGAACCCGCCGATGCCGGGTGCCCGGTTGATGTTTACCACCCAGCGCCGGCCGGTCGCGTAATCAAAGAGCGTCAGATTCCGGTGGGCGCCATCAAAAATCCAGAGGCGATAGCTGTTATCGGGCGCCAGGGAGGGCCAGCACCCATTGCCGAATTTATGGGCTGCACCTGCGGCAAACTCCAGAATGCCGCAGTCCGGCCAGGGAAACTGGCCGCTGGCCGCGCGGCCGTCGGCGGACAACTGGAAATTGTCAATATCAACCAGCGTCTTATCCCACACCAGCTCGCTAACGGACGACTGGTCCAACAAATGCCGCCGGACGCGGAACATGGCCATGGAATTAGTAGCCGTCGTGCCGACGTAAACCCACACGTTGCTGTTCTGCGGGTCCTCCCACACGGCCAGCGCAAAGCCATCTGTCACCGGGCGCAGTCCGGACCCATCCCAGTTGACCGCGTAGATTTTTTGTTCTTGCCGGTTGGAAAAGACCACGCGATCCCCGCGGGGAGTCAGCAGGGGCTTGGTGTAATTGGACAGCTTCGACAGGATGGCCCGTTCGCCCCGGCCATCTTCCGTATCGAAGCCCATCAGGCGTAGATGATTGCTTTCTGCCCCCGCATCCGAACCATCGCCGGCATCCTGGCACCAGGTTACGCGGGTTGGAACGATGGTCAGGGCCTTGACGGCCGCGGCCGGATCATGGCCGGGAACCGGCGCACAGCAAGCAACCGCAACAACCAGAAAAATGCCCACCAGGATGACTGGAAAGAAATGCCGCATGGCTTGCGTGTCCAGAGCGGGCTACGGTTTCTGATCCCGGCGGTCGCGCACGACGCGGGCGGGGACGCCAACGGCTATGGCATAGGCTGGGACCGAGCGGGTCAGAACAGCACCCGCGCCGACAATGGCGTTACTGCCGACCGTGATCCCATCCAGCACCTTGACGCCGGCGCCAAACCAGCACTTCTGGCCGACTTCGATGCCGTGGGACCGCGATCCCTGCTGAGTGACGGAAGCTTCGATATCCCGGGGATCGTGATCGCCGCCAATGAAATAGCAATAGGCCGCCACCAGGGTATCGGCCCCCAACTCGACGCGGCTACCGGAAAACAATTCGCAGTTAAACCCGATGTTCACCCGCTCGCCCAAAACGATGTCGCCGTTCTTACAACTCAGGATGGAATTCCGGCCAAGGAAACCGCCGGACCCGATGCGTATGCCCGTATTATCCCGGCCCTTGGCATCCAGCAGGCAATTGTCGTCAATGATGATATTATCCCCGATTTCAATCTTGTGCGGATGCCGCAACACGATGTTGGCGCCAAACACAACGTTCCGGCCGCATTTCCCTAACAGGCAGGGATAGAGCTTGGCGCGCAGAAAGAGACCCAACAGGCCCGGCATGCGGGCGCAAAGCAGGACAATCAGCTCGTATTTCAACAGCGGCCAGAATCCGCGCCGGCCGATGATCAGGTCACTATAGCGTGCCAACCGGGATTTGGATTCGACAACCATTTCGCGCTGAATGATAACGCTTTCCGTTTTCATGGGCGTAAAACGCGTTCTTCGTTCTTGGTTCTTCGTGCTTCGTTCACAACCTTTACGACTTTATGCTTACATCATTTTTCTTATCAGCCCCATTTTAGCCACATAGCTTCGAGTGTCGAGACCGAACTTAATGTTTCGCGCGGTCATGTTTGAACCACAGCACGGCGATCACCGCGGGCAAGGTTATGGCCGTTTCCACCAGGACCAGGCGCAGATTCTGGAGCGACCACAGATCGGCCCAAGTCTGCTTGGCCGGAGGCGGGAAAAAAGCGAACGCGGCGTGATAGAAGCGATCCGAAAACGGCCAGGCCAGCATAACCCCGATGGGCGGCGAACGATCCACAGTGAGCCAATCGGCCAGCAGATGACTGCCCAGGAGCGCCAGCAGAAGGCCGAACGACAGCCATGACGCCCGCCGCTTCCTGAGCCGGCCGTAGGCCCATATTGCCAGGGCCATCACGCCAACCCAAACCAGCGTATGCGTCACGGTCTGGTGATAATAATTCAAATTATCCCGGAAAATGCCAAAAAAATAATCCAGGTCCGGCACATTGGCCAAGAGAACACAGAATAGCAGGAGACGCCACAGTGCGCGGAACTGACTGGCCAGTTCGTCCCGGCGCCGGTAGCGGGGCAGGAACCGGATCAGGCCTAAAATGAGACCGATCAGGCTGTGAGCAATGGGAGAAGGCATCGGAAGAATTTTAGATTTTCAATTGCCGATTTTCGATTTTTGTCACGTTTGTCGTCTGTCGTCTGTCGTCCGGCATCCTTAGTCTGTCGTCTGCAATTGATACAGTCGCCGCACCACGGCCCAGGCCCTGCACCGCGCACCAACCGGGGTAAGGCCGTAGCCGGCCCAGCTGGCCGCCGCGGGCCCGGCCAACATGCGGCCGATGGAGACTGCGGGCTGCGAGGCGTCAAACGCACCCTGGTAAATAAACCCATAGGTTCCCGCGTAACGTTCCTCGCCGGCCAACGGCAACGGATCGGAACCGGGAATCACCGTCATGCCGCGCGCGCGCGCCAGTTTCATGAGCCGCGGCTCGGGCCACAGCGTCGGCCTTAAGGTGGTATCACCCAGGCGCAGGATTTGGCCTTGATCGCTTTCGATCAAATCCCGCACCAGATGTCCGCGCGCAAACAGCCACTTGCCGGGCGACCAGGCCAGGACCGGAATACCGCCGGCTTCGACTACCCGTTGAATCACGTCGCGGGCAGGCAAGCCGTCCGGGATCTTTGCGCGCATGGCCAGAGCGAGAATTTCCAGCCGCTCGCGGGTCACAATCTGCCGGCCCGCCACCAGGCACACCCGACCAACCTCGTGGAAACTAACTGTCACGCAAACCGGATCCGGCCCGCTCGTTATCTCGAGGCCATGGCCAACGATTGCCTTATCCTGATCTTTGAGGCGGCAGAAAAAATCGTGTTCGCGGCTTTCCGCCAGGAACGCCAGTTTATGAATTCCGTTTCCAATCGTTCCCGATTCTGCAAAACCGGCGGCGCCCGCCCGCAACGCTGGAGCGGTAGCGACTGCCTGCCCGCAATGCTGCGCATAGCGTTGCAGGCGGGCGGGCAGGCCGGCCAACCGGTCCAGATTTTGAATCAGGTTGCAGAACATGGCCTTAATGTCATAGGCGGGATACACGTGCACATGGCCATCAGCCGCAACAATGGTTGGCGTATTATTCATAACGAGGATGAATTACCACAAACCCCATCAGGATCAAGCCAATATTTCCCTTGTTTTCCGGCTGATGGCTCTATTAGTATATTTCTGATTCGAAGATAGCCGACCACGCCTTAGGCGTGGCAAGCATAAAGTTTACCCCGCACAGGGCGGGATCGGTTCTACATCGGTTGCATGTATCCGAAGGTAGAGCCGGTTTTATACCGGCTATGTGTCGCGCATATAACTGTAATCCAACCTGACGCCGATGAACAAAAAAAAGTTTATCATGCTTATGCTGGCCGTGCTCGTTGTCGGAATCATCTTTCGCCTGCTCCTTTTTGCCTTCGCCTATCAGAAACTGCCGCTGTCGTCCGATGAAGCCTGGCCAGGTCTCATGGCCATGCACATGCTCAAGGGCGAATTCCCGGTGGTCTATTGGGGCCAGACCTACATGGGCACCCAGGAATCCTTCATTGACGCCGCGCTTATTTTCCTGTTCGGTGCCCACACGCTTACGATCCGCATCTATCCGTTGGCCTTTGCCTTCCTGTTCCTGGCGGTCAGTTACGCTCTGGCGCGGAGCAGTTACAACCGCGAAGTCGGCCTGATTACGCTCGTCCTGCTGGCGATACCCGCCCCCTACCTGGCAATGTGCGGGGTGGCCATCCCACCCGATAATTATTTAGCCGTCACCACGCTGGGTAGTATCGCGCTCCTGCTGACCAGCCGGATCATCACGGCTGAGCGTCGCAACCTTTTATCTTTTATCCTGCTGGGCGCCGTACTGGGTTACGCGTTCTGGCTGCACTTGCTGATCATCAGCTATATCGTGGTGGCCGCCCTGTTCTTGTTTCTTAAGGACAAGCTCCTGCTCATTCGCAAGGAATTCTTCGGGCTGGCGCTGGCCTTTCTCGTCACCAGCTTGCCGTTCTGGTGGTTCAACTGGACGCATGATTTCGCCACATTCAACGACGTGGGCGGGCAAGGCGACTGGGCGCGGACGCTCGCAATGCTTCAGGTTGCCCTGATTTACACCGTTCAATTCTTCATCGGCATGCGCGTCATGCTGTATGGCGACAACATCAACAACGTTACCCTCCCACCGGCGCTGTATTACCTGCTGGCCGCAATCTGGATTGGCGTGCTGGTCCTGGTATTTGTCGTGAGCTGGAAACGGCTGTGGCGCCTGTGTTACCTGTCATTGAAAAACACGGACGGCACGGCGCTCCTGCTGGTGATGACGGCCGTGAGCATCGCCGTTTTCGCCAAGAGCCAGCGTTCGGGCTCGAACGATGCGCGCTATCTCCTGCCGATTCTTTCCGCCCTGCCCATACTGTTCGCGTACGGTCTATGGCGCCTGCAACAGTGGGCCCGGCCGGTGTTTTACGTGCTCCTGGCCATAGTGCTGGTCGCCCAGGCCTGGGGCAACGTCCTGCTGGCCAAGGCCTGGAATAATCCCGCCCTCGTCGCCGGGCCGCTGGAACTGCCCGATACGCGAGCGCTGATCCGGTTTCTCCAGGACGCCGGCATCCGCCACGCCTATGCCCACTACTGGCTCTCCTACCGGCTAACCTATGAGACGCAGGAAAACTTAATTGTATCCGAACCGTATAACGAGCGTTTCCCCGGGAAGCCGGTGAAATTTTTGGATATCGTCAGCGCGGCGGAAAAGGTTGCCTTTATTACGCACCCGACCCTGGGCATCAAAGCCGATGATTTCGAAACGCTCCTGCGCGGCATCGGCGGCGCCTGGCAGAAAACTAATATCACCTGTTTCACCGTATTTTACGATTTCCTGCCGCCCTGCGGCGCTGAGCGCACTTTCCGGGAAATCCCGCGCGACCGCTGGCAGGTGACCGCCTCAATCAAGAGCGCCAAGGCCCCCCTGATGATGGACGGCAAAACCGATACCATCTGGGCCAGCGATACGGCGCAGATGCCCGGCATGACCGTTACCGTGGATATGGGCGCAGTTCATCCCCTGGCCAAGATCAGGTTCGATCTGGGCACGGTCTGGTGCGATTACCCGCGCGGCTCGAAAATCGAAGTCTCCACGGACAACCGCACCTGGAAGACGGCATTCGAATACGGCAACGTGGGCGACGGCCTGTTCTGGGACAACGCCCAACCGCGGTTCCTGGTCTACGGCGATTTTTTTACCTGCACGTTTACACCGGTGAAGGCACAGTATGTCCGCATCACCCAGACCGGTTCAGACCCCCGTTTCTGCTGGACGATTGCCGAACTGCGTTTCTTCGGCCTGCCTGCAATCCGTCAGCCGACGGATAGCACTGCCTGCCCGCAGTCGCTACGCGACAGCGTTGCGGACGGGCGGGCAGGCCCGCCGCCAACGTGAGCATGGTTTGCGTCCTTCGGAAACAACTTGCACATAGCGCCGGTTTCATTTTTAATACCGCGCCATACGATTCTTGCGTAAAAACGGGAGAACGGCCATAAGCACCCTGAAAACAATCGGCAATCGGATTATCCAGTTCGCTTTTGCCCCGTTTGAGTTCACGGCCATGACCCGTTCACAGGGGGTCTTCCTGGGAGTTTTATTCCTGGCCGGGATTGTCCACTGGTGCTTATTTCTGCAGGCGGGTGAATCTTTTTTTAATTCGGGCGACTGGGCGAAGGAATATAAATATTTTGCCGTTCTGCAGGAATCCATCCAAACGGGACGCATCCCGTACCATGTGTCGTACCCGCTGTCCTTGATGGACACCCAGCGGTTCATGGCCATTCCGGAAACGCTTTCACTGTTTTGGCCGCCAACACTCTTGTTGACGTTCCTGGATATTCAAGCGTTTATCCTGGCAAACACGTTGATTCTCTACAGTGCCGGTTTTGCCGGGTGCTTGCTGATCCGGAACCGGTACCGGTTGTCGCCGTTTGTTTTCTTCCTGCTGTTTACGCTTTTCAACTTCAACGGGTATCTCACCGCGCACCTGGCCGCCGGTCATTCCATGTGGGTGGGTTATTTCTTCCTGCCCTTTATTGCGTACTTTCTGCTGAAGATCCTGGAGGAGCAGGATGGCTGGGCCGCCGCGGGCTGGCTTGCCATCAGCCTGTTGGGCATTGTTCTGCAAGGTGCCTTTCATATGTTTATCTGGTGCCTGTTGTTCCTGGCGCTGGTTTTGATTGGAACACGAAAATTCCGGTCGCGCACGCAAATCCTGGCCGCCATATTACTGGGAATTCTCCTGGCAAGCTTGCGCTTATGGCCGGCCTTGTTGCTGGGGGATGTCTTGCGCGGCGTCGAATCAGGCTACAGTTCGTGGGGGCTATTGCTGAACGCGTTGATTCGCATTCAGCCGTGGAGCCTGGAAATCACACCGGGCATATTTTTCTGGGAATATGATTTTTACATCAGCGCCGTGGGGTTAATTTTCATCCTTGTTTTTGGCATCGTTTTCCGGTTTTACAGGGACAAGCGCCTGGCGGAGGTTCGCTATCCCGGCCTCGATCTTGCCCTGCTGGTGATGCTGGTACTATCGGCCGGCAATACCTATCAGTGGTTGGCAAACCATATTCCCGTCACCCTGCTTGCGGTGGAAAGGGTTCCCACCCGGTTCCTGGCAATACCGTTTCTTTTCCTCCTGGTCGTGGCCTGCATCCGCGCGCAACGCACCATCCAACCTATTTGCCGGAAACCGGTGGTTGCCTTTGTATTTCTCGCGGCGGCTGTCGCGCTGTTGATCCTCCTCGCGAGTCATTCGTATGCCTGGCGCGCGGCCATTGTCAAGCCCTTCCATGATAACCGGCTGACGGCGCCTCTTATTGTCCGTCTTCCCGACGCGCCGTATATTCACCGGCTCCATATTGCCATGCTGGTGTCGCTGGTAACCGGTATGGGATTGGCGGGAATCTGGCTGGTTCGGAGAATCCAATGTTCAGCCGTCCGGAACCGCTATAAAAAACAAGAATCTTACCACGGATAGCACGGATGTCACTGATATGGAATGAGTTAACCAGGGTCACACTTGCCTTTCTATCCGTGTCATCAGTGTAATCCGTGGTTTCCGCCAGAGGCGGATCCGCCTGTGGAGGAGATTTTCTTGGGTTGTGGGCCACGCCCGCGATAGGAGGCAAGCGATTGATGATCACTTTTCTAAGACGTCATGGTCTGCTGGTCGGCGCCATGGTCATAACAGCCGTGGCCCTGGCGGCAATCACTTTAACGCGCCATCTGCGGATGGCATCTGCTTTCGACTTGGCGCTTTTTGACTCGGCGCTCTGGAGCTTTCGACAAGGCGACGGCTTCCGGATCACCTTGGAATGTGTTAACGCGCTTACGTATCCCCATCATTTTTTTGGCGAACACTTTGCCCCCATTATGTACCTGCTGGCTTGGCCCGCCGCACTCACCAGCGGTCCGCAGGCCTTGCTGGTATTACAGGCCCTGGCCATCGCCGCGGCCGCATGGCCGGCCGCCGTGCTGGCCCGCCGCATGACGGGCTCGGCGGCCCTTGGAACGCTCGCGGGATTTGTATGGCTGGCCCAACCTTCCCTTTGGCAAGCGGCCCTTTACGATTTTCACGTGGAAGCGTTTGAGCCATTGTTCCTCTTCGCTTTCGCCGTCGCCTTTTTGGCCGGCAACCGCTGGCACTGGCTTTGGGCCGTCTTGTATTTGGCCTGCAAGGAGGATGCTCCGATTTATTTCGCGGTCACCGCCGCAATCCTCGGATGGCGCAGTGGCCGGCGCGCGGACGGCGCCGTCCTTGCCGCGCTTGCGCTGATGTACGCTTGGGCCGCCTGGTTTTATATCATTCCCGCCTTTTCGATCACGGGCCAGCC
>JAHIMN010000084.1 GCA_018896395.1 Verrucomicrobiota bacterium
ATTTCTAAAAGGTGAGATTAATACAAATAATGTATTAATGCAAGCTTTTTTTAAAAATATTTTTTCAAAAAAAATGCCCCAGCCATCTGAGTATGCCGAAATGGCGCGATCCGCTGCGGCGAACGCCTTACCTGCCCGCATTGCTTACGCTGCAAGCGTTGCAGGCGGGCGACGGCAACAGTAGGGCCCGCCGCAGCGGGCCATTATATAGAGCGTTCTCAATTCACCCATTTCGCGGGGATGATTTTTTAACGACGCAATAAGTGCTTGCTTTTTATCCGGCGTGGTGGCATTATTCATTCGTTTTTCAAAGAGCGATCCCTTGCGGCTATCTTAACCCAGGAGAGGAAGGCTGATTTACAGCATCAACCCGTATCAAGAACAGGAGGTGAACTCGTCACATAAGCACTTGATTTTGCCGTGTCCGAAATGTAATAATGACCTGATTTAACACAATTTAGGAAGAACACACATGAAGCGCATTGTTGTCGGATTACTGGCTGTTTGTCTGCTGGGTTCGCTGACGGTCCTGGCCGAAGAAAAAGCGACGACTGAAAAAGCATCGAAAAAAGAAGTCGTATTGCAGGATATCACCGCCACGGGCAAGCTGGCTAAACTTGCCGCGAGTTTCACCGTGAAGGAAGCCGATGGCACGGTGGTGAAAGTCATGGCTCCGAAGGTGGTCAAAGGAGAAGAAGCTCCGGCCGTAACTCTTGAGGCTCTCAATAAATTAGTCGGCAAGGACGTCAAGGTGGTCGGCAAGGGCACCACGAAGACGAGCAAGGCCGGCAAGAAATCGTCAGTCATCAAGACCGTGACCAGCATTGAAGAAGCGACTGCTCCTGCGGCCGAGGCTCCTGCAGCGGAAGCGCCTGCGGTAGAGGTTCCTGCAGCGGAAGCGGAGTAAGCAAAATTAGACGGCTGCAGGCTGAAAAGCTGAAGGCCACAGATTGCATGAAGGAGGGTTGCTCATTGGAGTAGCCCTCCTTTTTTTGATCATGCCTGCGCGCATTTCTGTTTCAGCACCAGCAGATTTTTCATGAGACCAGCCAGGGCCGGGTGGTCCACCCGGACCGTTTGGCCCACTCGGGCCGTGTGGCCCGCGACCGCGCCAAAGGCGTCGTGCAGAACTTTATACTGGCCAAAGAGTTCCCGATAAATCGCCACATGCGCCGGAATCGGGCGATAGATTTTTCGCTTAACCCCCGTCATCGCTTCAATCGCCGGCTCGATCGCCGGATACGCGCCCCCCGCCAGGGCGCCGGCAATTGCCGCTCCCAGCGCGCAGGTCTGGCAAGAGCGCGAAATAAACATGGGCCGGTTGAGCACGTCGGCATAAATCTGCATGAAGAGCTCGTTTTTTTCGGCAATTCCGCCACAGCAGATCATGCGTTCGATGGGAATGCCGTATTCCTCAATCCGGTTGACAATTGTCAGTGCGCCGAAGGCTGTGGCCTCCAGCAGGGCGCGGTAAATCTCCGCGCGGGTCGTGTGCAGTGTCATGCCGACCAGGAGTCCGGTCAATTGCGGGTCTACAAGAATGGTCCGGTTCCCGTTGTTCCAGTCAAGCGCCAAGAGCCCGCTGGCGCCGGGTTTCAAGCGGCGGGCTTCGGCGGTGAGTTTGACCTGCAAGGCATCGTGCCCCTGGCATACGCTGGTGACAAACCATCGGAAGATATCTCCCACGGCGGACTGACCCGCTTCGATGCCAATATAACCGGGCAAAACCGAACCATCCACGATCCCGCAGACACCGGGGATATCCGGCACCTGCATCGTGTTTTTCGCCACCATAATGTCGCAGGTGGATGTGCCGATGATTTTAACCAGCGTGCCGGTTTTGACCCCCGCCCCCACGGCGCCCAGGTGGGCATCGAATGCGCCCACGGCCACGGGCAGGCCCTCAGGCAGGCCCCAGGTAGCCGCCCAGGCTTTGGTCAAGCGGCCCGCCTGATGATCAATCGAAAACGATTCCGAGGGCATGCGCTCACGGAGCCGGACCAGGCGCGGATCGAGCGATGCCAGGAATTCGGCGTCCGGCATACCGCCCCACTGGCGGTTGAACATGGCCTTATGCCCGGCGGCGCACACCCCGCGCACCACATCCTCGGGCCGGCTGACTCCGCACAGCACGGCCGGGATGTAATCTTCCAACTCGATCCAAGCATGCGTGGTCTCAAACAGGCCCCGATCCACATTCAGACAATGCCATAGTTTGGACCAATACCATTCTGAGGAATACACCCCGCCGCACTTGGCAAGGAAGTGGGGCCGCGTTTTTTTCGCCTGCTCCGTGATCCGCGCCGCTTCTTCGAAGGCCGTATGATCTTTCCAAAGCCAGGCATAGGCGTTCAGATTCTTCTTATATTCCGGATGCAGACACATCGGCTGATTTTGCGCATCCACCGGGATCGGGGTTGACCCCGTGGTATCCACGCCGATCCCAATCAATTTATTCCCGCGCACGCCACTCTGCCGACGCGCCTCGCGTAAAGCCGCTTTGACGACCCGCTCAAGGCACGCCACGTAGTCCGCCGGCGACTGACGCGCCAGGTTGTGGTCCTTGGAATGAAGCAAAATTCCGTCCGTGCCGCCGGGATAATTTACGACCGCCGCGCCGACTTCCTGGCCGTTGGCCGTATTAACCACGAGAGAGCGCACTGAATTAGTGCCGTAATCAATGCCGAGGGTGTATGTTGCCATGGATAGGAACTCCTGGTTGAGCCTGCCCGTAATATGCTGATTGACCGTGCTTTCTTAAGTAATGCTTTTCCAGCAGTGCCTGGGAAATGCCCGTGCGCCGGCCGTCAAGCAGAAAGGTCAAAAGCGCCATCTTACTGATGGCTTCCAGCACGATGGCGTTTTCCACGGCCGCCGCCGGGTTCGCGCCCCAGGCAAAGGGCGCATGGTTAGCAACTAAAATGAACGGACAGACCATTGGCTGGAGCCGCAGACGCCGGATTTTGCGCACGATCATCCGGCCCGTATTGGCTTCATAGTGTTCCCGAATGGCGGATGGACGCATGATCTCGGTGACGGGCACTTCGCCATAACAATAATCGGCATGGGTGGTGCCCAGGCACGGCAGACTCCGGCAGGCCTGGGCAAAGGCCGTGGCATAGGTGGAATGGGTATGAACCACACCGCCAATTTCGGCAAACTCGCGGTACAACACCAGATGGGTCGGTAGGTCCGTGGATGGCATGCGCGCCGACTCCAGCCGGGATGCCGGCTCCAGCCGGCGGCCATCCAGGTCCGTCAACACCATGTCAGCCGGCCGCAGCGTGGCATAGTCCATGCCGCTGGGCTTAATCACCACAATACCGCGCCGGCGGTCAATCCCGCTGACATTTCCCCAGGTCATGGTCACCAACCCGGATGCTTTCAGGCGGACATTTTCCTTCCAGACCCGCCGGATCAAATCGTCCAGCGTCCGGTGGATTGATTTGGTTTGAATCGGCATATCAGTTTCCTCCAATCTTCTCCGTTCCATCGTCTGGCGTCCCGCCTCCGGCGGGATAAATCTTGCCCAGCGCTTCGC
>JAHIMN010000085.1 GCA_018896395.1 Verrucomicrobiota bacterium
ACGGATTACACGGATGGCACGGACCTGCCCGCAGTGCTACAGCGTTGCAGGCGGGTACTTCTGATTCAGATGAAATTAAAAGGACAGAGGACAAGTGAATGGATTTTCTTTCCCTTATCAGTGTTATCCGTGATATCCGTGGTAAAAATATCCGTCTGGTACGAGTAAAACGCTGCTACCTGAGTAATTACGGTTTTGTTATCTTTATTTCCTGGATTTTGGCATTTGGATTTGGGATTTTCCATCTTCGACCAGGATGGCTTGCGCCACGGCGTAGTTATGCGTGTGTGCCAGACTGACCAGTACGCGAGCAATGCCGCGCCGGGCAACCAGGGCCTGACCTTTCGGACTGAATCGCACGGATGGCGCCCGGGTGGCGGGATCGGCCACCACTTCGATATCCTGCCAGCCCAGCTCCGGGCTGATTCCCGTACCAAACGCCTTGGCCACGGCTTCCTTCACGGCGAAGCGAACCGCGTAGTGCATCCAGGGGTGCGGTCGCGACTCGCAATAACGGCGCTCGGCTTCCAGGAACACCCGGCGCGTGAACCGGGAGCGCCACTGTTCAAGTACCTGGCGAATCCGCGCCACCTCCACCAGGTCAATGCCGGTGCCGACAACTGAGAGCGCACCGGACGTTATGGTTCCTTGATCAATGCAAGTCATAGGAATTTCCCGCCTTTGGCGGATCCGCCTGCGGCGGACAATCCGTGTAGAGCCGGTTTTACACCGGCTATTCTGTCCCGAAGATAGCCGACATAAAGTCGGCTCTACATGAAAAAGCTGCCGCTCCTGCGGCCTAATTTAGCCGCTTAACATCTTCCACTTCGTCCCAATCAGCCCCTGTAACCGGCCATGGCTTTCAGCATTTCGCGGACCGCCAGCCGCATGCCCACCAGCACGGCCCGCGCCACGATACTGTGTCCGATGTTGAGCGTATCCAAACAGGGAACACACAGGATGCCACGGATATTATCCAGATTGATGCCATGCCCGGCGTTGACTTGCAGACCCAGAGCGTGGGCATAGCGCGCGCCATCCATCAGGCGCTTCAACTCCCGCCGGATGGAAGCCCCGGCGGCATCGCAGTACGTACCGGTGTGAAGTTCCACCACCGGCGCGCCCACCGCCGCGGCGGCATCCAGTTGGCGCCGATCGGGATCGATAAACAGGCTCACGGCAATGCCCTCATCGGCCAGACGCGCGACCGCCGTTTTCAAGGTCTTCCATTGGCCGAACACATCCAACCCGCCCTCCGTGGTCAGCTCGCGGCGTTTTTCCGGCACGAGGCATACTTCGTCCGGACGGACCTTCAGCGCGATGGCAATGATTTCCGGTGTAGCGGCCATCTCCAGATTCAGGCGGATCTTGAGAGCCTTACGCAAGGCAGTCACATCACGGTCCTGGATATGGCGGCGGTCTTCGCGCAGGTGGACGGTGATGCCGTGCGCGCCGGCGGCTTCGCAGAGCCGCGCCGCGGCCAGCGGGTTGGGATACACCGTGCCGCGCGCCTGGCGCAGGGTGGCGACATGATCAATGTTCACGCCCAATTTCAGGTTGTGGGTGTTCATGGATTTATGCTCATATAAGGCATGGTTCAACGTTCACGGTTTCGGGGTTCACGGTTGAGCACATTGAAGCGGAAATCAGCTCGCCTGGGCAAAGCGCTTCGGCGGAGCCTGGCAACCTCCATAACTGTGAACCGCTGAACCGTGAACCATGCCACAATCATATACCGTATAGCCATCGGGTCAAGTATACAGAGAGAAGTCAACACCGGGCACCTTGGCGCTCTACCTGCCCGCAATGCTACGCATAGCGTTGCAGGCGGGCGTTACACGCTTCACGTGCCTTGCAGGCGCCCATCTTTGAGTTCCAGGACACGGTCGCACAGGCGGGCTACGGCGATATTGTGCGTCACCAGAATGAGTGTCCGCCCCTGGCCGCGGGTGAGCGCGAACAGAAACTCCAGCACCTGAGTGCCCGTCACGGAATCCAGGTTGCCGGTGGGCTCATCGGCCAGCACCAGGTCGGGATGGTTCATCAAGGCCCGCGCCAGGGCTACGCGCTGTTGCTCCCCGCCGGCGAGTTCCATCGGCAGATGATTCGCGCGGCCAGCCAGGCCGACCGCCTCCAGCAGGGACTGCGCCCGGTCGCGCATGCCAGCGGGGGCGCCGTTCTGGCTCAACGCGGGCAACATGACGTTTTCCAGCACATCGAGTTCGGGCAGGAGATGATAAAACTGGAACACAAACCCGATGTGCCGTCCCCGCACAACGGTACGCTGGGCGGCGGAGAGCGCATATAAATCGCGCCCCTGAAACCGCACCGTGCCGCCGCTGGGCTGATCGAGCGCGCCCAGGATATGCAAGAGGGTGCTTTTTCCCGAGCCGCTGGCGCCGATAATCGAAATGACCTCGCCCGCGTGCACGGCCAGGGACACATCCCGCAGAACGGGAATCGCGGCCTGGCCGAGCATATAGGTTTTGCCCAGGCGTTCGACCTGCAGGATGTTTTCGCCCTTCGGCGAGCCGGATAATGTTGTCGGATTATTCATAGCGCAAGGCCTGGGCCGGATCCAACCGCGCGGCGCGCCAGGCCGGCAACAGGCCGGCCAGGGTGCAAATGATCAGCGACAGGATCGCGATCAGCGCGATGTCGCCCGGCGCCGTACGGGACGGAATTTCGCTCAGGTGATACAACTCCTTGGGAAAAAGCTCCATGCGGCAGACCGTCGCCATGCCACGCATGAGGCCGTTACGGTAATGCAGCGTCACGAGACCCAGGGCGATTCCCAGCACGGTGCCGAAGAACCCCTGGATCCAGCCCTGCCAGAAGAAGATCCGCATGATACTGCCCGAGGGAAAGCCCAACGCCTTGAGCAGCCCGATTTCCTTGGTTTTCTGCACCACGACAATGATCAGCGTGTTGGTGATACCAAAGGCCGCCACCAGGACGATGAAAATCAACAGAAAAAACATCATGTTTTTTTCAACCCGCAGGGCATCGAAGAGCTGGCGGTTCAGATCCATCCAGGTCTGGACGCGCAGGTCCGGATATTCCCCATGCAAACGCTCGGTAATTCGCCGGGCCACAATATGAGCCTGGAATGGGTCGGCCGTCATGACCCGCAGGGCATGGATGCCGCTGTTGAGACCGTAAAATTCCTGGGCAACCGCCAGGGGCATCAGGATAAACCCGACATCGTATTCCCACATGCCGATCTCGAAAATGCCGGCCACGTTCATTTCCGTCGGCAGACGGATTTCGTCCTTGCCGGCGATGAAGCTCTGCGGCGAATAGACCAGCAGTTTGTCGCCCACGGCGATGTTCAGGCGCCGGGCGAGTTCCCGGCCGATGATGACGTCGTCATCGCCCATCTCGAACCGACCGGCCACCATGTGCCGGGGCAACTGACTGACCTGCTGTTCACGCTCGATATCAACGCCGCGCATTATCGGGGTATGCACAATACCGCCGTGCTGGACAAAGACCAGGCCCTGGACATAGGGCGCCACTCCGGCCACGCCCGGAATGGCGTTGACCGCCTCGGCCAGGTGATCCTCGTCGTCAATTGTCCCCGACCGGGTAACCGTCACATGCGCGTCAAATCCCAGGATCTTGTCGCGCCACATGTCGTCGAACCCGCTCATGACGGAGAGCACGATCACCAGCACGGTCACGCCCAGCATGACGCCGATGACCGAGATGATGGAAATCACCGAAAGCCAAGTCCGCTTCGGCTTCATATACTTGAGCGCCATGAATAAGGAGAAAGGAAGCATGGTGTAAGATAGTAATCAGTAATCAGTTATCAGTGATCGGTTATTTATTCCGACTATATCGTAGAAACAACCGTTTTTGGGCGGCATCGCGTTGGCATGAAAGAAACTGGCTTTCATACTCTCGGCACATGAAGTCTGACGGAGGCCGTGCATACTTTGCGCCTTTGCGCCGATTGCGTTAAAATCAGACGTTCCTTGCAAAACATACGAAAATTGATTGCCGCTTCACTGATCACTGATCACTGATGACTGATCACTTTTCGGTCGGAGTTGTGGAAACAGGATGACGTCACGGATGGCTTCCGCGCCGGTCAGGATCATCACCAGGCGGTCGATTCCGAGACCCATGCCGCCGGAGGGCGGCATGCCATGTTCGAGGGCCAGCAGAAACTCCTCGTCCACCTTTTGGGCCTTGGCGCCCGACTGCGCTTCCAGCCGTTTGCGCTGTTCGAGGGGATCGTTCAGTTCCGAGTAGCCGGGGGCAATTTCCTTGCCGCCGATGACCAGCTCGAACACGTCTACGACACGATCATCGTCCGCGCAGACTTTGGCCAGCGGCACAAGGTCCCGCGGCAGGCGCATCACAAAGGTCGGATTCTGAAGCGTGCGCTCGACAAGCTTTTCGTAAATCTCGTGCGTGGTCTGGGTCATGGACCAGGCCGGGTCAATTACCAGACCCAGACTGGTAGCGCGCGCCCGGGCCGCGGCCGGCGCGAGGTCATACCAATCCGCTCCAGCCTTTTCCAAAATCAGATCGCGATAGGGGGCTTCGCGCCAGGGCGGGGCAAGGTCAATCCGGTTTTCATCCCGGCCCACCTGCAGGGAGCCAACCACCTTTTGCGCCACGGTGGTGATCAATTCCTGCACGAGCGCCTGCATGCCCTGGCGGTCCGACCACGCCTGGTACACCTCCAGCATGGTAAACTCGGGGTTATGCGTTTTGGAGAGACCCTCGTTGCGGAAATTGCGGTTAAGCTCGAACAGCTTGTCGAACCCACCCACCAGGAGGCGTTTCAGATACAGTTCCGGCGCAATGCGCAAAAACATGTCCGTGTTCAGGGCCGTGTAACGGGTCTTGAACGGCCGCGCCGCCGCGCCGCCGACCTGTGTCTGCATCATCGGCGTTTCCACTTCGCGGAAGCCTTTGGCCCACAGGAACTCACGGATTTCGCGCACGGCCTGCGAACGCTGGTCAAAGAGCCGGCGCACCTCGGGATTGGCAACCAGGTCGAGGTAGCGCTGGCGATAGCGGATTTCAACGTCCTTAAGCCCATGCCATTTTTCCGGCAACGGGCGCAGGGCCTTGGCCAGCAGCGTCCATTTCAGGATGCGGATCGTCGGCTCCCCCATGCGAGTGGTAAACAGTTCGCCTTCCACGCCGACCAGGTCCCCCGCATCGAGCAGGTGCTTGAAAGCGTCGAATTCGGTGGTATGGGATTTGCCCGCGTAGAGCTGGAAGCGGTCGCTCCCGTCGCGCAAATCGGCAAAAACGCTTTTACCCATGTTGCGGATGGTCATCAGCCGGCCGGCCGCGCGTACAGCCAGGCCTTCCTGGAAACCGGCGCGCAGGTCCGCCAGCAACCGGGTATTGGGAAAGGCCTGACCGAAGGGCGCGAAGCCGGCCGCCGCCAACCGCTGGAGCTTGACCAGCCGTTGTTCGCCATCGCCGCTGTCCGGGCAAGGCACCGCCACGGGCTGTGCAGGGGATTCCGTCATGAGGATCAGACTTCCGCAATGGCTTCCGAGGAGCACTCGTCGACACATTGCCCGCAATTCACGCAGGTTTCCGCATCAATGGCATATTTCTTCTCGCCCTTGGCAATCGCTTCCACCGGACAAACTTCTTTGCATTTGCCGCAGGCATCGCACTTATCTGAAATCATATAGGCCATGACCATTTCCTTCCTTGTTTTATATTTTGAAGCAAAACTCGCGTTTTGCAGGAATTCAGGATTCAGGAGACAGAATTCAGAATAAATGCAACTCATTGACAACAATCACGTTATCAAGCGTAAAAATTCTGAATCCTGACTACTGACTTCTGTATTCTGCTTGCCTGACCTCTGGCCTGCGCTCATCTTCCGATCGCCAGGCGCGCGGCAAGCCTTTCGGGCAGGCCCGCTTTCCTGATTTTTTCCTGGACAGTAGCGATGTCATAGGGCACGCGCCGCAGTTGGATTTCCTTTTTTTCCATATCGTAAATCGCGTAGGCGGCGCGGGCATCGCCATCGCGCGGCTGACCGATGCTGCCAACGTTGACCAGATATTTCTTTTCCAGGCTGATTTTCAGGCGTTCATAAACGCCGCCGTTGACTTCGCCGGTTTTTTCGAAGGCCAACGGCACATGGGTATGGCCATAGAAGCAGACCGTCGTCATCTGGTAATTAAAACTGGCCTCGGCCTCCAGGCTTTCGAACACGTAACCCCACATTTCCGGCATGTCGAGCGTGCTGTGCACAATCGTAAAATTTTCCACCCGCTGGATCATGGGAAGCTCGGCCAGGAATTTCTGCTGGTCCGCCGAAAGCTGGCGGCGAGTCCAGTCCACGGCGTCCGCCGCCAGAGGATGGAAACCAGTCAAGTCGTCGTCGAACGAACAATAGTGGTCGTGGTTGCCGCTAACCGTGACACAACCGAGTTCGCGGATCCGTTCCAGGCATTCGGTCGGGTTGGCATTGTAACCGACTATGTCGCCCAGACAGACATACCGGGTGACATGCTGGTCGGCGGCATCCTTGAGCACCGCCGTCAAGCCTTCCCAATTGCCGTGAATATCGCTGAGTATCGCACAAATCGAGCCGTTCATAATGACACGCCTTTTTCCTCGCCGACAACTTTGTGCGTCGGCAGGCCCGCCTGTGGCCGGCCCGTACCGGGTAGCGTCGAGAAGGTCCTACGTTTTTTCCCAGACTACGCTGGGAAAAAATGGTTCGCCAAAGGCGAACAGATAATTTCTCGTTTTAATATATTTTGCTATGTTAAGGGCATGAAAACAACCAATCACATGGCGGACGATTTTTCGACATATTATG
>JAHIMN010000086.1 GCA_018896395.1 Verrucomicrobiota bacterium
AGTTCGGGCTTGCCGGTCAGCTTCGCGGTGGCGTCCGGGCCGGGGACGATTGTCGGCGGGACGAACCTATCATTCACGGCGACCGGCACAGTGCTGGTTGTTGCCAGTCAAGGGGGCGATGCGATTTACAATCCGGCCCCTAACGTGACTAACTCGGTGTCGGTTGGACGAATCGGCCAGATGATCACTTTCCTGCCCATCGCCTCCCAGCCGGTGACAGGTCGGGTGGGGTTGGCGGCGACGGCGAGTTCGGGCTTGCCGGTCAGCTTCGCGGTGGCGTCCGGGCCAGGAGTGATCAGCGGAGGGATGAACCTGACGTTCACGGCGACAGGCACGGTGCGGGTGGTGGCCAGTCAGGGAGGTGATGCGACTTACAATCCGGCCCCCAACACGACCAATGCAGTGGCAGTTGACCGCGTCAGTCAAACGATTACTTTCCCGACGATTCCGGCGCAGGTTGTTACCTCGCAGGTTGGATTGGCGGTGACGGCTAGTTCAGGTCTGCCGGTCAGCTTTGCGGTGGCATCTGGGCCAGGGACGATTGTCGGCGGAACGAAACTGGCGTTCTCGGCAACCGGCATCGTTTGTGTCGTAGCCTCGCAGTCGGGTAACTCGATGTGGGAGGCAGCAGCTTCAGTGACGAATGCGGTGAGCGTGATGAATCCGCCGGCCGGCGAGATCTGGCTTGTGCAGACGAATGTGGTGGTGAATGAGGATGTGGTGAACGTAGAGTTGAGGGTGGTCCGAACGAACGGGAATTACGGGGTGGTAAGTGTGGATTACACGAACCGGCCAGTCACGGCCAGCGCAGGATTGGATTACGGGGTGGTGGCAGGGCGGTTGACCTGGGCGGATGGAGATGCATCGGACAAGATCATCACGATTCCCGTCGTGGATGATTCAGTGGACGAGCCGGACGAGGTGTTTGAGGTGGTGTTGACGAATGCAGTGGGGACAGTGATATTGGGGACGAACGTAGCGAGTGTGACGATTGTTGACAATGATGATCCGCCGGCTGGCGTGATTCAATTTGCGGTAACATCAACAGAGGTTGGTGAGGCTGGCGGATCGGTTACATTGAATGTAGTGCGGACAGGAGGGAGTTACGGGGTCGCGAGCGTGGAATATGGGAGCGAGGATGGGACGGCGACGGCGGGGTTGGATTATGAAGATATACGCGGGGTGCTGAACTGGCCGGATGGGGACACATCAGAACGGATTATAACGATAAAGATATCGGATGATCTGATGGATGAACCGAATGAGACGTTCAGCGTGAAACTCTGGAACGCGGTGGGGGTGGAATTGGGGAATCGGGACACGGCCGCGGTGACGATCGTGGATAATGATAACAATCCAGAACCCGGCACGGTCCAATTCAGCCCGTCGTCCTACAGCGTGAATGAGGATGCCGGGACAGTGACCCTCACAGTGACCCGGACCGGAGGCAGTTTCGGATCGGCCTCTGTTGATTATACCACAAGTGATGGCACGGCATCTACAGGATCAGATTATACGTCCCGGTCCGGCTCGTTGTCCTGGTCGGACGGGGACACCTCCAGCAAGACCATAACCGTGTCCATCACGGATGACATCCTGGATGAAAACAATGAGACATTTACGGTGACGCTGAGCAATGCCGTCGGAGCCGGCCTGGGTTCGCCCAGCTCAGCCACTGTTATGATTGTGGATAATAATGAATACGCCGAAGCCGACCTGGAGGTTTCCGACCTCAAGTTTGAGCCGGTGAATTTGTGGGCAGGTGATCATCCGGCAATGATCTCGTTCGATCTTGTCAATGAGGGGCCTGAGGATATTGTCTCTCCTGAGACACAACTGGAAATCAACTTTTACCTGTCATCCAATACGACTTTCGGAGACGAAGATGATATCGCTATAGGGACAACGACCGAAGACATAACGCTCAGCGCGGGAACACAGACAACGATCAGAGATCCCGGGCGTGCGCATAACACCGACGTGACTATTCCTGAGGGGACATCAGGCGACTACTATGTGTTCGTCAGCGTGGGATATGTGTCGCCATCGCATTGGGTTGATCCGGACGGCGCCTATGCGATGCGGGATGGTCCGATCAACGTGAGAATTCATCCCGTGGTGAATGACTATGACGGGGATGAGGTGTCGGACATGATGGTGTATGATGAGGCCAGCGGAAAATGGGCAATCCGGCTCTCGGAGTCCGGAGAATGGGTGCAATTTGTATTCGGCGGGCCGGGGTATGAAACGGTGCCGGGGGATTATGATGGGGATTGTAAAGTGGATCCGGCGATTCATCAAAGGAAAGGATATCAGTGGTATATCATGCTGTCGGGGATGGAATATGCGGCGATAAGTTTTGATTTTGGCGGGGAGGGCGAGACGAAAGGGGCGGTGGGGGATTACAATGGGGATGGTCGGGCGGACCCGGGATTGTATGAGGAAGGGAGCGGACGATGGTATGTGCTGTTGCCGAATACTGAGCACGGAAATTACGAGGTGGCAAGTGTGGTGTTTGGGGGACTTGGCTATACGCCGGTAGCAGGAGATTATGATGGGGACGGCTGTACGGATCCGGCAGTGTATGAAGAAGCGACAGGTGAATGGCGCGTTATGTTGTCGGATAAGGGGTATAGAGTGGTGGCTATGGTCTTGGGCGGGCCAGGATATCGTGCCGTGGTGGGCGATTATGACGGTGACGGTAAATCCGACCCGGCGATCGTGTCCGCCAGTGGCGGATGGTATTACCGGCTCTCAAGCCACGGCTATTCCCTGAGCGGACCGGATGCGTTCGGGGTGACCGGCAAACCGGTGGTGGGCGACTTTGACGGTGACGGCAAAGCCGACCCGGCGATAATGGACTCATCCGGCAACTGGTATTTCTGGCTCTCCGGCTCTTTCTATACTCGCGACGGCCCCTATGCCCTCATCCTGCCGTAAGGGGATGAATCTAACCCCACCGTCATGTCCCTGTCGTCCGGATTCCTGCTTCGCTGTCATGTTCGCTGCCCTCTTTCACCTTATTTCCTTCGGAGTCGTTTAACTCTCAAAAAAAATTGAAAAATTATTGTCGTGATAATGAGTCACCATAATGGGGGCGTTGTAGTTGCATTACCCATAATTACTGGTTTCATAATTACTGGATTCAGAATTGACATGGACGTCAAAACATGCCACTGTAACCACTCAGGTAAACAGACGGGTGCGACAGGCGTTTTTTTTGGAGGCAGTATTTGTGGCTTATCTCATGGGCATGTCAGGATCGGTCAAGGGTCAGAAGTTCGAGATCCGCAAGGATCGGATGGCCATTGGCCGGAATCAGATCAACGACGTGGTGCTTACGGATGAGGCCGTCTCGTCCCAGCATTGCTATGTGGCCAGGCGGGGAGAAAGCTATGTTCTGCATGACCTCAATTCCACCAATGGAACCCTTCTGAACTTTGAACGGATCACGGACGAAGTCGAGCTCAAGTCCAAACACATGATTCAGATCGGCTCTTGTGAATTTATGTTTAACGACGATTCCGAGGAGGGCGCCGGGTCGTCCACTGCCTTGGTGACGCAGGTGGTGGTGGTGGATAAGGAACGGCCGGTGATCAATCCGACTTTTTACGAAAGCGTCTCGCCCTTCGGCACGCGCCGGAAAAGCAACCGGAATCTGTGGCTGGTGGTGTTTGTTGTCATCGGCCTGGCCGCCCTGGCCAGTCTCTTGGTTTTCCTGATCCAGATTGTCAAGTAACCCGTCAACCCCCGATCCGCGCGTAAACGCACCGATCGGGAATGGACGATGGTTCATTTTTACCTCTCCCTGGGGAGAGGTCGTCCCGAGGCGCTCTGCGTACTCGGGACGGGTGAGGGGTCTGAAATTAATTTACGCTCCCCTCACCCCAACCCTCTCCCAAGGGCGAGGGAGTAACTTTGAAATTTATTAGCATGAACGTATCGCAGCGTTCTTCATTAACCATCGCCCATCGTCCATTAACCATTCCCACAGGGAGCCGATGATTCGTTCGCGGCACGCGCTCACGCTGATTGAACTGTTGGTGGCCATGAGTATTGCGGTGTTACTGGCCGCCGTAGTGTTCGCGATCTATGCCGGCGTGCTCCGCACGCTCGATTCCCAAAGCCGCTGGCGCGCGCATGCGTATCCGGCCGCCGCTGCGCTCGATGCGCTAACGCTCGATTTAGCCAGCGCCGTGATTCCTTGGGGGACAACCAATTCGCCGTTTGTGCTTACCCCCTCCCTGGATGGCGCCGACGGGATCAAGCTCCATTTTTTTACGGCCACGCCTATGAGCGCCGCGCCGCGAAATGCGGCGCAAGTTTATCCCGCGTTGCGCGGGACGACGGACCCCCCCGCTCAGTGCGGGGCAAGTTTATCCCGCGTTGCGCGGGACTTATCCCGCTTCGAGCTGGACGTTCGCGCCTATGCCATACGGGAAATGGATTACACCCTGTCGGCGTCCAATGCCGCGGGAACGAGTGGCTTGATCCGCACCTGGGCCGCATTCCGAATAGACGAGGCGGACGGTGCCGACGACTCGGCCGGCATTGCGTCCAATAAGGACATCTGGGGAAGCGTCCGCGCGATCCGGCTGGAAGTCTTTGATGGAACCCGCTGGACCAACACGTGGGGCGGGGGAACGAATGCTTCTCTGCCCCAGGCGGCGCGCGTGATGCTTGTGGTGGGGGACGATTCCGTCAGCCGGCGGACCGCCGAAGTTCTGATCCCGGCGGGCCATCGTATTGCGGCGCCGAAAAGCCGGAAGTAAAATTCGGGCAACTACTCGGCATGGTTCAACGGTTCAAGGTTAGAAGGTTTACGGTTGGGAAATCCGCTAAAAAATCGGTAACCGCTGAACCTAACAACCTGAGTGGTTGCTTCATTTTTTGTCCGTCGCGTTGACCTTTTGCTGTTGCCGGTCTATCTCCGTCTTTAGCCGTTCCACCTGTCTTTGCAGATCCGGCTGATGGGAGACGGCCGCCAGCGGCAGGGCCCGGCCGGTAAGGTCACGGGCTCGAGCGAGTTGACCGCTCTCGAATAAACTGCGCGCCGAGCGATAGTAGCGATCCGTGGCCGACGGGCTATTGCCGGCGTCTTCATAAGCATGCCCTGCCTGTTCCAGCGCGATGACCATGTCGCTATAACGCCCGGCCTCCTGCCAGTACTGGGCGGCAATATCATATTGAAGCGCGGCGGCTTGCGGATTCCGCTTCAACATCTGGATGCGGGCCCGGGTTAGCGCCGTCTCCGCCCGGATGTCGGTCCCGCTTGCCTTGAGTTGCTTGGGACCGATGGCGGCCAGTTCGGTGTCCGCGTTGGCGACCTGGTCTTGGTCGCACAACAGCTCAGCCAGCAGGAGTTGCCATTGGACACGGATGGCATCGTTCGGGCCACTCGTGGCTCGTGGCGAGCCATCAGGTTTCTTTTGTTCCGCGCGGGCCAGGCTTAAGGCTTCCTGCGAACGTCCCTGGGCGCGGGCTATTTTAGCTTCCAGTAAGGGCAGTTCCCGGCAGGGAATACCGGCGCGCTGAAATTCCAGCCGGGCCTCGTCCAGGCAGTCCTGGGCCGCGTCATAGGAGTGAAGCGCCGCCAGGCAGGCGGCCAGATTATACGCGTTGCGGGCAATCTCCGAGGATGAATCCATGATCCGTGCGCGCTGGAGGGCCTTCTGGTAATAGATCGCCGCTTTTTCCGCGGAGCCGGCCGCATAAGCGCCGCGCGCCACGGCCACGTTGCGCTCAATTTCCGGATCGGTACGGACGGCCTGTGGTGGTGTCGAACACCCCGTGGCAATCATGACCAGAACAGTAAAGAGAAAACAACCACTGATTACACGGATGGCACGGATAGGTGGAGATATGGATGCTTTTTTTGATCTCATCCGTGAAATCAGTGTAATCCGTGGTAAAAAATTTATATCAATCAATATTTTCATTTGGATTCACCTCCCGTTTGCTTCGCGGGGTCCAAGGTCAGGCTGGCCGGTGAAATCAAAGGGCCGTTTTCCGGGTTTTCGATATATTTGCGCAACAACCAGTGCCGTTGGAGCCCCTCGATCAGCACCTGCGTCGAGCGCATGGTGTCCTGGGCCTGGATCAAAAGGCCGGGGACATCCTCGTGCAACAGGACTTCGCTCGCCTGCAAAGTTTTGCGGGTTTGCACCGTGAGCGCCGGCAGTTCGTCGAGCACGGCGTTCACTTTATCCAATGCCGGCAGTAGCTTGGCGCGGAGTTCTTCCAGAACCTGCAAGGCTATCTTTGTAATGTCCTTGTCGAGTGTGCAGACAATCGTGCTGTTGTCGGGCATCAGCGGGAACTGGCGGTTACCGATGGATATATCCACGAATGAATCGCCGGCCACGATCAGCGTTTTTTTCACCACGGCCACGGAGTTCGTGCGCACAAAGCCGTGGAAATTAGCCTTCAGCTCGAAGGTAGCCTCGATTGTGCCTTCCGTGGTGGGGTGGATGCGGATGACACTGCCGGCAACGGTATCACGGATTCTAACCTCCGAACCTTTTTTCAGCCCGTAGGTTCCTTCTTCGGCCGGAAACACGGCATGGAGCCGGAACTTGGGCTCAAACAGGCCCTGGGCGCGGCCTGCCAGGAAGATACCTGCGATCAGCACGGCGATCGCGAGCAGCACAAAGGCGCCGGTGATTTCGTTGACAAAGCGAAACTTGAATGTTTTGTCCAGCATACGTCATTCCTCCCCGGCTAACGCCGGCCAAGATATTATCCGTTTTCCATTTTCACCAAGTTCAATCCCCGCGTGGCATACCGCGCGGCAGGCGGCAGTTCCGGGTGCCGTCCGATCCGGTCATTATCGGTCAGCCACAGCACGGTCGCCTTCCGCGCGCAGGCTTCCTGCACGGCGCCGAGCAGGCGCCGTAAGTGTTCAAGGGGTACGCCCTGCATGGGGCGTTCAAGCAGTACCAGCAAGGGGCACCCGAGGAAGCCCCGGATCCATTCGGCGCGCCGTAAATCCCGGGGCGCTACCAGGGCCGGCCGGATCTTAGGCAATTCGTTCAGGCCGAAGGTGCGGGCCAGCGCCTCGGCCTCAGCCAGGATTTCCGCGTCCGGCCGCCGGGTATGGTGCCGTTGAGCCAGGGTCACGTTTTCGTTCACGTTTAAATTACTGATCCAGCCGTGGCCGTCGAAGACCCGGCCAATCTGCGCGCGCCGCTGTAACACCTGCTCCGGGAGCATGGCGGTCCACGCCTCGCCCTGGAACAGAACGTGACCTTCCGCGGGACAAAGCAATCCCGTTGCCAGGTCGGCGAGCGGTAATTGCTCATTGCCCGGCGCCACCTGGATGAGGGTCAGTGTACCTGGGCCAAACCGTGCGCTGACATGGCTCAGGCCGGCGTGTTCCCGCGCCGCCGCCGTGATCGTCACGTCCATGAATTCCAGAATGGGATCGTTTGCGTTCATTTTTAATACGGTACACCTGCGAGCAAATCATTTTATCGCGCAAAGGCGCGCAGCATTGATCCCAAGGTTGTCATTCCCGCGCAAGCGGGAATCCAGAGTAGAAAGACTGGATTCCGGGTCAAGCCCGGAATGACAATCAAAGAAAAAAAGACTTTTGACGCACCCACTCTGACCTCTGACATCTGATTTCTGGCGCTCTGTTCTTCTCAGATATACGTCAGCACCGAAACAATGGCCGAAATAATGAAGAGCGCCGCAATGGAGCGTACGACCGCCCGCGTGGCGACCTGCGGTACCTCCGTAATGGAATAGCGCACGCTGAGGCCCTCCATGATGCAAATGCCCGCCGTGAACAGGCCGGGAACCAGGGTCTTGGCCAGCAGGTTGTACACATCTGCCGGGTGCAGGCCTTTCAAGACGGTATTCATGAAAATCACCGGGTCCGTGGCGCCGACGCCGAAGAGAACGCCAAAAGCGTAACCGCTGACAAACGCGACGATGGTAAACCAGATGGTCAGGCAGAAAACGGAAAGGGCAAATGCCAAAGCCCGCGGGATGGCCAGATAGAGCAGGGCATCCAGTCCCTGGGCCTCCAGCACCTTGATCTCGCCGAACACTTTCATGTTGGCCATCTCGACGGCGATGGCCGTGCCACTACGCCCGATGACAATGAAATTAACCAGGAGTGGCGCGACTTCGCGGAGGATTACCGCAATCAGCACGGAACCGAGCATCGCGGACTGGCCGGCCTTGCCCAGCCAGACTTGGGCCTGCACGACGACCGAGATGCCGGTCAGAAACGCCACCAGGGACACAAAACGCAGGGCCTCAACGCCCGTGAACAGGACCTGGCGCACGAACACCGCGCGGGTGGTACGCGGCCAGTGCCGCGGCCGGGTTGCTTGCCCGAGGATGCTGCCCAGCACGGCAAACAGCTGCGTGGTCTCCCGCATTCGGGTGATGGTGTATTGGCCAATCGTCCCGCTGAATGTCATGGGTATTTACCGGTAGGGCGGTAGGCGCAATTCCGTCCGAATATTGTTGATTATCTTCATCATGCGTCGGCCGTACGCGACGTATATTTCGGTGGCGTCCAGACTATGCTGGGAGTTCGGATCGTGGAAAACCGTGCCGAGATGCGGTTCGATGGAAAAGCCGCCGTCATAGCCGCGCGAGAAAAGGTCCTTTATGATTTTGGGAATGTCGCCGTGGCCTTCCCCCGGATAAGTGAAGATTGCCTTGTTGGCGGTCTTGTCCCAGATACCATCCTTGATATGAATATAGGCGACGTGCTCGCGGACATGCTCGTAAAATTCCCATGAAGATTGCTTGGGATAGGGTTTGGGTTTACTGCGGTCAGCGCTGGCTACCGGATTGCCGGTATCATAGACCAGTTTCAATCCCGGCACGTTTTCCAGGAGCTTCAACGTGAATTGCCAGCCCATCCCGCCGTAATTCATGCAGTTCTCGTGCAGGGCCGTGAGCCCGGCGTCCGCAAACATCCGCTGGATTTCACGGACCCGCTTGAACCGTTCCGCCTCCATCTGATCTTCGCCGTCGCGCACGGCAAAACTCATGATACGCACCAGACGAGTGCCCAGCTTCTGCATGCGCGGAATCGAGCGGCGAACTTCCGCCAGCGAGCGATCGAACGGCTCGTCAATTTTCTGGCTCCAGTTGCCGATGGCGGAGCCGAAACAATTGATGCGCACGCCGGCGGCTTCCAGCTTGCCGGCAAGCCGGTCAAAGGCCGCGTCGGAAATGTCGTGGATCCAGCCGACAGGGAAATCATCGACTTGGACATTCCGGGATTCAATATCGTGCCAGCCAAGCTCCTTCGTCACCCGGGTCTGGATATCCAAAGAGGCGCCTGCTTCATCCGCAAAACCGGTCATGTACATTGTGGTTCCTCCGTGGCGATTCAAGGAAAATTTACAGATGCGTCCTTAATAGCAAAGCGTTCCGCCAGCGTCAACGGCGAACCATACCGCGCGTACCTGCTACGGCCGTCAAAGGTCGTCAAAACTCTACAAATCACTGACCGACCCCTTGGGCTCCTACTTTAGTTGGGGGCCGATTCTGCTTTAGTTTACACGCTCGTGCTATCTCCAGGCCAGCTTGTCGGCCAGCCACCGGGCGCAGCGGCGGACATAGCCCCGCGGGTCGTCGAGGTATTTCTCCAGCAGATCCCGCCGGTTGGTGCCAAGGGCGTGGAGCGACTCGGCTGCGGCGAGTTCGAGCTTCCACAAGGAGTTCTCGGTCACAGGGGTAATTCCGCCACAGCTCACCTGCAAAGAAGTAATGACGCCTGGGATGTCCTTACGCTTCAGCAACTTCTCAATTACGGAAGCGGATGATCGCACGCCTATGCGTCCAAGCGCCCGTACGGCGAGCGTCAAGGCGCGGATGTCAGCGGTCTTGTCATCAAGTATCTTTTCGATCTGCGGGACAGCCTCCTTCTGCCCTGCCATGCCCAATAGGGCGACGGCGAATTTCCAGGCGTCGGTCTGCCTGTGAGCCGGCCCGTTGGTCTTGATATTTTTCCGCTCTTCAACGCATCGCAGAAGCTCGGGGAAAGCTTCCTGCCTTCCAGCCAGCGCCAGCTCCACGGCGGCGCTGAACCGCTCCTTGGGATCGCCGGATTCAAGCCGCGCAGGTGCATTCTTTTCGGCGACGGACGACTCGGCGATCATCCTGACGACGGGCGAGTGCGCGCTGGCCAAAGACCGCCCAAGTTTTTTAGCGAACAGTTCCTTGGGCTTCCACGTCTCACAGTGATATCCGCTTTCCGCATTAGACAAGGCGCCTGTCTCGCAAAGCTTTTTCTGCAAACACCCGACAGCGATACCGCGGGGCGTGGTCTTGTTTTTTACGGCGATTGCCGCCGCGATGCCGGCCACCTCGCCCAACCGCTGCATGTCGCGCTGCATGCGGAGCTGGTAGTGGGCGTCGTTGTCCATCGACATCGCCCGGCAGGCCACGAGCACCCCCTCCACGGATTTCGGCAACATAGAGCGGTATGGTATCTCGCTGCCAATCAGCGTTGGCCAATTGCCGAGCCCCCAGACCCACAGCATGACCTCGTCGCTTTCATTCTCATAGTCAAACGCATGGTTGTCGAGGTGTGAATAGGAGTACGCCACGACATCCGGGAACTCGGCGCAGGCGATCTCGTCGAACAGGCTCAGGCGATAGTCGCCAACGATCTGGCGGCTGTTGCGCAGCCCGATGATGGGGGCAATGTACAGCAGGCGGTTCTTCTCGTCATACTTGTCCCGCAGATACGCGAGAATTCCCTCCCGGCGGGCTCGCGACAAATCCCACGGATCCGTCGGATCGCAATAGCCGGCGTCGAAGTTGTAGTGGCGCAGCCCGTCATCAGCCAGAAACCCCGAGGGCTGTGAGTATGCGTGGGCCAGGCTGTCGGTTGGGCGGCCAAAGGTGTAGTCGGCGCCGGCAAGGGCGGCCACGTCGCCGTCCCCCGTGCAATCCACGACCACGTCGGCGGCGCAGCGCCGCTGCCCCTCGGTGTCGGCCAGAATGACAGACCGTACTCTCCGCGTCGGAGCATCCGTCTCCTTCGCCGGCAGGTCGGAAGGCAGCGGTTCCGTCTCGACGCCGCAAACCAACGCCTCGAAGATGGTTCTCACGCCAGCCTCGTCGCACAGCCGCTGCAAAACAACCTTCTTGACTTCCGGCTGAAAACCGCCAACCGCTTTGCCACCCGAGAAAAGTGGAGTGAGCTCCTCGACGCGGGCGTCCACCTCGTCCTGCAATCCACCTTTGACGCCATGGTAGTATGAATGGATGGCGCCGCCCGTGCCGATGCCGCCAAGACAAGTTGACGCTTCCACAAGAAGCGTGTCGGCTCCATTCCGCGCGGAGGCGATCGCGGCCAGCGCCCCCGCGGTCCCGCCGCCGCAGACAACCACGTCGGCCTTCTCGTCGGGCGGCTGGATAATGGAGGCGACATCGCCTGCGATCTTCTTTCCGCTCAGCGACTTGAGCGCTTTAGACACTTCCGCTCCCGCCCGTTCGCCAACGCCAATCCTGTCGGCGATCAGCCCCGACCGGTCCTCGAACGAGAACACCGGCTCATGCCATGGACCGCTGGCGAACAGATTGTCAAAACCTGTGACGCGGGCCGACGACTCACGACCAGGCAGGCTCCATCGTTCCAATGGTAGAACGGCGTTCGCCGCGGTGGCGACCATGGCGTTTCTCAGCGCGGGCACCTCGGCGCGGAGAACCCGCAACACGTCAGGCATCATACCGCGGGCAGCGGCCACGCCCCCCGACTCGCAAGGAAAGTCGATCTGCGCCTCGCCCTTCCAGATTCCCTTTTTAAGAAGCATCGCCCGCCCACCGGTGGATATTTTGGCGGGAAGCCGAGCCGTGTCGTCCGCAAACGCCATAAGAAAACTGTAGGCAGACTTGTCCGACACCGGCTTCACCAATTCCGTGCCGTTCATCCGCAGAAGAATGCCGTTTTCGGAGGTGTCGACGAAAGCCCGACCGCCAACCTCGAACTGACCCGATTTTCCCGCGAGGATCAGGGAGCCAACGTTTCGTTCCGAACGGCGGACGCCCACGAGATTGACGTAATGCAGAAAATCCACACACTTCTCCTTCAGCATTTTGGCAAGCGTGATCTCGGCGATCGGGGCATCAATCCTTCCACCGCGCATGCCGCCGACCGTCTCCAGCCTCGAACCGAACTCGTCGCCAAAAGCGGACCGTCCTCTGCCGAGCTCGAGATTGAGACACCATCCCGCCTCCCAGCCGGGCGAAGGCCGTGGCTCCACAACAAGGACTCTTTTCCCAGCAGACGCCAGAAAACACGCTGTCCCCACCCCCCGGAACCCTCCGCCATACACCACGACGTCATATGCTCTTTCCATACACCATCTCCCGCATGCGGTTATTCAGAATTATTTGAAGGCATTTTGTAACTGCTCACAAGTAGTCAGAAAACAGAATACAGAATCCAGAACGAAATGCCCGTGCGTATGCCATCCGGAAGACAGAATTCCGAATGCTGACTCCTTCCGAGAGCCGTTAGTGGCTGGGGAGCTTTCCGCCGGGAGCTTCACCTTCGACGGCCTTGGAAAATCCGCTCATCTGCTCAATCTTGACTTCCACGCGGCCCAGGCGTTTGTCCGCTTCCTCGTAGCGCTTCTGGGCGTTGCCCAAGTGCTGGCCGACTACGCGGAAATCTTCCATAAAACTGTCCAGCTCCTTTTTCAGGCGAGCCAGGTTGTCCATGATTTCCCGCGCGCTTTCCTCCACCCGCAGGCCGCGCAGGCCCAGCAGGATGGTCTGGAGATAGGCGAAAAAAGAATTGGGCGAGACCGGAATGACCCGCCGCTTGAGCGCGTACTGGAAGAGCGCGTCCTCGTCGTTTCCCTCATTGCGCACAATGATTCCATAATAGACATTCTCGGCGGGAATATACATCATGGCAAAGTCCAGCGTGCCTTCATCGGTGCGGATATATTTTTTGGCGATGTCGTCTATGTGCTTCTTGACGTCGCGGACAAACTGTTTGCCGGCCGCCGCGCGCTCCAATTCATCGGCGGCGTTAACACTGCGCTTGAAATTCTCAAGCGGGAATTTGGCGTCAATGGCCGCCAGCCCCAGGCTGAGCTTAATGACGGCGTCCACGGTTTCGCCGCCCTTGAATTTATACTGGAGCGCATAGCTCTGTTCGGGGAGGACCTGGGCCAGCAGTTCGGTCAGCAGGTATTCCCCAAAGCCTCCCCGCAATTTGGGCGCCTGCAAGGTCTGCTGAAGTTCGGCTATATTCCGGCCGACGTCAAAAATCCGCTTGGACGCCTCGTCCATCTGGCCGAGTCGCTCGCGGACATCGCCAATGACTTTGGCGGTATTGTCCAGCCGGTCCCCCAGCGTGCGATTGGCGTCCGTCAGTGCCCGCGCCACCTGCTCATGCAATAGCCGCAGTTCCTCGCGCAGGTGCTTTTGCAAACCCTCCGCTTGCTGGGTAGTTTGGGTGAGCCCGGCCTGCATCTGATTCTGCAGAAGTAGGAGCGCCTGCGCATCGGTATCCCTGCGCATGAGGGCATGCCGAATCCACCAGGCCGCCAGGCCCATGGCTGCTATGATGATTAAGACTGGAAAAACATAGTCCATTGCCATAGAATCATATCGAAAACGAAAGGGAGAACAAGCGTTTTAACCGTCCCGACCGATGACGGCACGTCAAATGCAGAATGCAGAAT
>JAHIMN010000087.1 GCA_018896395.1 Verrucomicrobiota bacterium
CAAAGAGAGTGAAGATGTAGTCCCGGTTGCGGATCAGCCAATCCTCGGGAAACAGGGTCTCAAACATCCGGTACGCCTGTTCTTCCTGGGTTCCGGATTTATCAAACATCTTCCGGACCACTTCGTCGCTTGGTTGAACGGCTTTTTGACCGCCGCAGTCCGCCGCGTAAAGCACCAGCCGGTTGACTTTTTCCGGATGGCGCAACACCAGCTCCTGGGCGATTTCCGTGCCCATCGACCACCCCAAAACATGGGCCTGTTCAATCCCCAGGGCGCTTATCAATCCCGCCGTATCGTCAGCGAACTGTTCGATGGTGAAATCACGGGTACCGGCGGTTGTTTTACCCATGCCACGGTTGTCGAAAACGATTACCTGGTACCTGGCGGAAAGCTCCGTGATGACGGTGGGGTCCCACATATCCATGGTACCGCTGAACCCCATAATCATGACCAGCGGATACCCTGCGCCGTAGGTCCAATATGCCATCGTGATATCGTCAACCCGTTTCGGATTGTCCGTGGATTCGCATCCGCACACAATTGCCAGCACGAGTAACGGCAGGAATAATATTTTCTTCATCGATGAATCCTTCGGCGGTAGAAGAAAACGGCATCGGGACGAAACTGCCCAAATCCCCTTTTAAATATCACAGTATCAGGGCAAAAATGCAAGGTTAATCAATGGTTATGCGGGCCAAAGGGAACTTGTGCCCCAGAAGGCGCTCGCGAATTTTACCATGGTCGGCGCCCTGCCGCCGCGCCAGGCCCTGGTTACCCGGCGCCCGTTATGTTTACCGCATCATACCGTGTCCGCTGCCGGCCTCTTGGGTGGCGGTGTGCATCTTATGCCGGGCGAGGTTAGCCTGGCGCATCTGCGCCGAATTTATGCGGAAAATTAAAGTGGTCATTTGGTTGTAATCCGGGCATGATGTTTTGGAACTGATATGATGATGCCTTTTACCCGTAAGATGCTGATGGACTGGGGCGGGGCCGACGTGTTTCGGACCGGCCTGGCCATGTTTGAGAAGGGCCTTGTCCAGGCCGTGACCTATGAGCATCCCGTGGTCAAGGGTACGGTCAAGGTCGGCGCAGGAACGCTGGCCTGTCAGTTCACCCTGCGGCCGAAAGGAGGCGCCGAGAACCAGTGCCGCTGTTACAATTGCCGGGAGCGTTCCCTGACCTGCGTTCACATGATTGCCGTCGGCCTGGAACTCCTCCGCCGGCAGAGCGATCCCGACCGTGCGGTCAAGATCAAGGCGGAACAGCGCCGCGCGGCGCGCCTGGCACAAGTGGACGAAACAGCCTACCTGAAGCGCGTTCCGGAGGGCACGCCGCTCGCCGTGTCCGCCGCCCTGTGTCTGACCCTCGGCCGTAACTGGATGGCCGGATACCGCGCCGGCCGCATCCCGCTCCGTTGTGAGATCGAGTGCAAAGGCCGCCGCACGGAGCCCGAAATCGTTTCCCGGAAGATGGCGTTCGTGTTTCCGCCCCGGGATGAATCCCTGCTCTTCGTGCTGGAGGATATTTCGGAAGGCCCGCTGAAAGGCAGTCTGGAAATTGGGCTGAGGGATTTCGCCAATCTCCTGCAGATTCATGCCGGCAAACCCCTGGCCGTTGAAGGCGAGCAGAACCTTGTAACGGTCAATACCGTTCCGTTGGTTTCCATTCTTAAGCTTGACATGGATAGCCGCTCGGGCGAGCTGACCCTGGCGGTGCACAATGAGCTGCCGGTCAGCGGGGCGGCCGCGGCGCCCTTCTATATCATTGCCGGGAAAACCGGCTGGGTTTTCGGCGCCGGTCAGTTCTGGCCGCTGGAGAAACTGCTCCCGATCCCTTTCCAGCCGCTCTATGCCCAGCCGGTGACCATCCCGCGCTCGGCTGTGCTCCGGTTCATGAACACCGAACTGCCGTTGCTCGTTAAACATATGCCGGTGGCGACCGAATTTTCACCCGACATGTTCAGTTTGGACCCGGCTGAGCCCCGGTTTCGGATGGAAGTGCGCGGCAGTCCGGCTTCGCTGGCCGCCACGCTGTATGCCGATTACGGCGCGATCACGGTGGTGGCCGGCAAACCTGATCCGGTTGACCCGTTGGCCGTGGCGGATCCGGAAGATGTGTTCCGCTACCTGACCCGCAACCCGGAGCGCGAACAGCAGGCCCTGCAGCGGGTCAAGGCCTTTGGCTTTGACGGGGAGCGCGGCGACGCCCTCACGCCGGTTGTCGGCGAGCGCGAGGTACTCAACGTTCTCGGCAGCGGCATCCACGCCTTGCGGCGGCTCGGCTGGAAAGTGGAGTTTGCCGGCGCAGTGCAACCATTCATGGACTCGTTGGAATCCGCCATGCCCGTCGTGCACGTCCAGGATGATGCCGGCGCCGGCTGGTTCGATGTCGGCTTCGCGTTTGAAGACGGCCAGGGGCAAAGTTTATCGGAATCCGAGATCCAAAGGGCCCTGCTTAAGGGCGACGCCTTTATCCAGAAGGGCGGCCGAACCATCCTGCTCGATTCCGGTGCGATCGAGTCGGCCCGCGATATCTTTGCCGACTGTGCCAGCGGCGAGGGCGCGCGCGCCGGCACATTCCGCCTCGATGGCGTTTATGCCGCCTACATCAAATCCTCCCTGGATGCCTTGGAAGGGATTGATGTCGAGGCGCGGCCGGAATGGCTGGAAAAGATCAGGGGCCAGGAGAGCGGACGCCTGGTCATGGAGAGCGCGGTGTTGCCGCCGGACTTGGGAGCCGTCATGCGCCCGTACCAGAAAGAGGGTGTCGCCTGGCTGAGGTTTTTGGAACAGAACCAGTTTGGCGGCATCCTGGCCGACGACATGGGACTGGGCAAGACCCTGCAAGCCCTGGCGTGGCTGAGCCTGGCGCGGCGGCACGCGCCGGCAGAGGGCAAACCGGCGCTGATTGTTTGCCCTTCGAGCCTGGTGGACAACTGGGCGGAGGAATCAGCGCACTGGACGCCGCGGCTCCGCGTCCTCGTGATGAGCGGCGGCGAACGGCACGCGAAGTGGAGTGATCTTGGTCAGGCCGATATTGTCGTGACCTCCTACGCGCTGTTGCGCCGGGACATCGAGTTGCTGGCCGCCTTGGACTTCGCCGCCGTTGTGCTTGACGAGGCCCAGCACATCAAAAACCGCTCTACCCGGAATGCCCAGGCCACCAAGCGCTTGAAAGCCGTCCACCGCCTGGTCCTGACCGGCACGCCGATCGAAAACAGCGTGGCCGACCTGTGGTCAATCATGGACTTTCTCATGCCGGGTTATCTCGGGCCCTATGAACGCTTCCGCCTGGGCTACGAGGCCCCCATTGCGCAGGGCGGTGAGGTGGCCGAGGCGGCGCAACTCAAGCTGCGCCGCAAGCTCCGGCCGTTCATGCTCCGGCGGTTGAAGCAGGATGTCGCCAAAGACCTGCCGCCCAAAATCGAGAAGCTGGCAACCTGCGTGATGACCCGTGACCAACAGCTCGTCTATAAAAACCTGTTACACTCCTCGCAACGCAAAATCAGCGACCTGGTTAAGCGCAACGGCTTCCAGCGCTCCCGCATGGAGATTCTCGTAACCCTCCTGCGCCTGCGGCAGACTTGCTGTCACCTCGAACTGCTCAAGCTGAAGGATCTCGACAGCCAATATCCCTCGGGCAAGCTTGATCTTTTCTTCGAACTGCTCGATGAGGCGATTGATGGCGGACACCGGGTGCTGGTATTCAGCCAGTTCACCTCCATGCTGGCGATCCTCAAGCGCGAACTGGAAAAGCTTGGGTTGACTTACAGCTACCTTGACGGCGCCACGCAAAATCGCCTGGCCGTTGTGAAGGAGTTCAACACCAACCGTTCAATCCCCGTGTTCCTGGTCAGTCTCAAGGCCGGCGGCACGGGCCTGAATCTTACCGGGGCGGACATGGTGATCCATTTCGACCCGTGGTGGAATCCGGCCGTCGAGGCGCAGGCCACCGACCGGGCCCACCGGATCGGCCAGAAGCGCACCGTTTACAGCCTCAAGCTGATCACGAAGGATACCGTCGAGGAAAAAGTCCTTGCCATGCAGCGTCGCAAGCAAAGCGTGATCAACGCGACACTGGCCGACGATGAGCAGGTCATGCAGAAACTGACCTGGGAGGATGTGAAGGACCTGCTGAGCCTGAATTGAAGGCTCCTCAGTAAAATGTATGAGTCAGATACACGAAGAGTAACCACGGATTACACTGATTACACTGATAATGGAAGAGATAAGTGGCGGATAATCGAGCGGCAAACCGGCATGATTTCTCGTATCAGAATGTTCTGAAAGCCAAAAAAACATATTTAAGTAGAATTCTCAGAAAATCTGTGCAATCCGTGTAATCCGTGGTAAAAAAGGCTTGGTATTACCCACAGATTCCTCCTTAGACGGATAAATCTGCGGAAGACCCGAATTGAAGGAAAAAAAGTGAAGATCGTAAACAGGTGTTGGGTCTTATCAACGCGGGGGCGGGGTTGGCCGCGTCCGGCGTCGGCCGCGGTCGGCATGTTGCTTTGGGCTTTATTCGCCTCCGGCGCCGAGACCGCCATGGAAAAAGTCCGCGTATTCACAACGGAGAGCGCCTGTTTTGAATACCTGTTCACCGGCGCGATGAACGGCGCGGACGGACAGCCCCTGCTGGCGTTCAACCAACGCAACGGTCGCACCATTTTTGCCAAGCGGGGCGAGACCCTGGGCCGTTATCGGATTACGGCGTTTGAATCGAAAACCAACCGTGTTTATAATCCCACGCTCAATGCCTACCTGGATGAGCCGGCCGGAAGGGTCACTCTGACCGGACCCGGGAACGTCGCCGTCATCCTGGAGCAGGACCGGCGTTTGCCGTGGCCCGGCCGCGTGGCCTGGCTGGTCCGGCTGGACAACGGGACGTGGTGGAACATTCAGGAACAGGATGTTTTTTTCGTGGATAACCAGACGGTTGCCGTGGAGGAAATTGATGAAGACGGCGTGACGGTCACCGCCGGCCAGGACCTGCAATTCATTCGGCCGATTAGCTCCGGAGAAAAAAACGAGCTGAACCGACTTTGGGCGGATCGGAAACGCCAGGAGCAGAATGACCGGGAACTGGCCCTCCAGCGCCGGCGGGAAGCGGCCAGGCCGAAAGCGACAGGCACCGACAGAGGCGCATCCTCCTTTACGTATGAGCGGGGGACGCATGTTGAAATCCGGGGGCCGGCGCGGTTCTTTTATGGAAGCGAATATCGTTTTCCCACCGCATTCAAGGTCAGTCCGGCCATTCAATCCGTGAACGGCCAGATTATCCAACAGCGCATCGTAGTACCGACCGGCTTTGAAACACGCACTTACGGAATATCGCTGACAGTGCCCTGAAATCCAAGCGAAACTCATTCAGGTAAAGTGGGGCGGGGTACACGACAAGAGCGTATTTCCGGGCGTTGTACGACGGGGAATTTTATGATATTAGGCAATACACATGGACGGGCGGGTTGAAATCATAAACGGGAGATCTGTATGCAAATTCAATCTTATATTCACGGACGGCGGTTGGACTTGATCCTGACTGGTAAAATGGATGCGCTTGCCATTGCCGAGGTGGAGCAAACCGTGGAGGCCGCCGTTTCGCCGGCGGTGTGCGTCGCGGTTGTGGATCTCTCCGGTGTGGATTATATCAGCAGTGCCGGCCTACGCCTGCTGCTAAACCTGTTCAAGAAGCTTCAGCAGGCGGGGGGGACCATGGCCCTGGCCGGCACCAAGGCGTATTGCCACAAGGTAATTGAACTGGCCGGATTTGGCGGGATTTTTCCCATGTTCGAGCAAGTAGCGGAAGCCACGGCGTTCTGCGATCAGGCGCTGGTGAAAAACGTGGAGCGTGGAGCGTAGCCAGTCCACCATCTTGCTTGCCAAGCCATAGCCTTGTTCGCCTACGGCGCCGCCGCCGCCGGACTTTGTTCCCTTTCAAATGGAAACCACAACCTCGGGGGCGAGAGTCGTGGCCGGGGCGGATTCACGAAAATATCAAAGATTATTATCAAATTCGCCATAATGACTTTTTTAAGCTTCTGTAACCACTTGAATCTGTATGTTACAACGTTCGGGCACATGAATCCGAAGCATGCGTCCTGTTGGCATGTATAATGCTTATAATTAATGGGATGATGATTCGGGATTGAATGTTTAGGCACGGATGTATCATGAACCCAATTAGCAAATACAAGCAGGGCGGGAAAATGAGCGGAGGAGCATTTACCTTGGTGGAAGTGTTAGTTGCCACGGCCTTATTGATCATGGCGCTGGCCTTGTTCCTGGGAACCTTTGTCTCGGCCAAACGGTCGGCCGTGATTTCCGATAACCGCATGGAGGCCATTCAGAACGCTCGAACGGTGCTGGAAAGCCTGTTGCCCTATACGTATGGCGCCACTCAATTGAACAATGGATGGCATTCGACCAGCGTGTCCGGCGTGTCATATGTTGTCGCCACCGTGACCCAGAATCCGGGCATCGTTGTCAAAAACATTTATTTGACCAATCGTTGGATCAATCCCGGCAGTGGGATCACCTCCACCGTCAGTCTGGCGGGATCGGTCAGTTCGGAGTTGCACCCGTGAAACAGTCTTCTCATATTTCAAGTAAGGGCTTCACGCTCGTCGAGTTGATGATCGCGACGGCTATGTTCGGCATGACCATGGGTGGCGCTATCGGCGTGTACGTCATGTGCCAGAAGCTGTGGCATGCCACCTCGTTAGGCATGACGACCAGTCGTGACGGCAATATGGCCCTGTCGCGTCTGGTTTATGGGGTGGGATCCAACAACGGACTGCGGACGGCCTCAAGCATCAGTGTTGCTAATGATATGAGAGGAATGTGGACGGGTACTGGCCATGTTTATCCTCCAGCGCCCGGCGACCCCGCGCATTTCCTGAATCCCGGCTTGCCCGATGGCAGCTGGCGCATGACCTGTTCTAATGCCTTTGACGGGGAACGCTGGATTGACTTCAACAAACAGGCCAGCAATATTGTCTTATGGATTGAAGAACCACCGTCCGCCCCCCATCGAGAGACCCGACAGTTGATCTGTAATTATGTGTCCGATGCCGTCGTCTCAACCAATGCGTCTGGGGTGAGCATTCAATTGACCATTCTCCGGCGAAAAGGCCGATACACCTCGACCAACCAGATTGGCACATTTGTAAAGAGGCGCAATTAGAGAGGCGCGCCATGAAAACCAACAATAATTCCGGTGTGATTCTGGTTGCCGTGGTCTGCTTCACGGCCATTACCGCTATTCTGGCCTTGGGCCTGTTGAGCGAAAGCGGCTCCCAGTTAAAGCTGGCTGACCGGCAGGTCCGTCTGGAACAGGCTTTTTACGTGGCCGAAGGCGGCGCGGAGCGGGCCGTGTCATGCATCGCGAACAGCGGAGGAAATCCTCCTGGCGTCATTACGGGCGCCATCGGCAACGGGACCTATAACGTCGCGATCAATCAACTCGGCGGCGGCGGCCAGACCTGGTACA
>JAHIMN010000311.1 GCA_018896395.1 Verrucomicrobiota bacterium
AGGAATACTATATCGGCCGCACGGTGGGCGCCGTGGTGCTCAATCAATACAAGCCCTTGAACAACGACGCGGCCAACCATTACCTGAACGTGCTCGGTCAGACGCTCGCCCAGTTCTCGGATAAGCCGGAAACATTCGGCGGGTATCATTTCCTGGTCATGGAAACGGAGGACGTGAATGCCTTTTCCGCGCCGGGCGGGTTGATTTTTATATCGCGTGGTATGATCCGCTGTTGCCAGAACGAGGACGCGCTGGCCGCCGTGCTGGCCCATGAAATCGGGCACGTGGAACTCCAGCACGGCTTGCAGGCCATCAATAAGAGCCGAGTGACTTCGGCCCTGACGATTCTCGCCACCGAGAGCGCCAAGTCGTTTGGCGGGCAGGAGCTGGCCCAGTTAACGGAAGCGTTTGAGGGCTCTATTACCGACATCACCGCGACCATGATGAACAATGGTTATTCGCGCGGGTTCGAGCGCCAGGCCGATCGCGCCGCCGTGACGATCCTTCAGCGTTCGGGCTACGACCCGAACGGGCTGACCGCCATGCTGACCCAGATGAAAAAGCAACTCAAGCCCGGCGGGCATGATTTTGCCAAGACCCATCCTTCGCCGGACAGCCGCATCGAGGATATCGTGAAGTGGATTGGGCCGGTCAAGCCGGTAGTTTCGCCCACTGTCCGCCAGGCAAGGTTTCAAGCGGCGGCAGGCAAAATCTAATGGGCATGCGAATCAAGCCTCTTCATATAGTGCTCCTGTATAATGCGAGTACCCTGGGCACACCCGACCAGCCCGATGACAGTAGCAGCACCGATGAACTGCGCCGCATGATTCGGCGCATGGCGCGGGTGTTGCGGGGGCTTAAACACCGGGTAACGATCCTGCCCCTGGCTCAGGACCTGTTGGCGTTCCAACATCGCCTGCGGCGTTTGCGGCCCGATGTGGTCTTCAATCAGTACGATGACGTCGTCAACGGGGCGCTCTATGAAATGCGCGTGGCGGCGCTGGTGCGCATGCTGGGCTACCCGATGACCGGGTCGCCCACTTTGGCATTAGGGCTGACCCGTTTCAAGTATATGACCGCCAGTCTGCTTCACGGCGTCGGTATTTTGATTCCGCCCAAAACCGAACTCCTGGAGCGGATTGGTGACGTGGACCGATACGCCTGGCAATTTCCGCTGATTGTGCAAGCCAGCCAGGAGCATGCCGGCATCGGCTTGGAGCGCGATTCGGTGGTTTATTCCAAAAAGGCGCTCCGGCACAAGGTGCGGCATATCCTCAAGACGTATCTTCAGCCGGCGCTGGCCCAGCGGTTTCTACCGGGCCGGGAATTCAACGTGGGCATTCTCGGCGGACGCCAGCCGTGTGTCCTGCCGTTGGCCGAGGTTAATTATTCGAAGTTGCCTACTGATATTCCGCCGATTATGTCTTATGCCGCCAAGTGGCTGGAGAACACCGTGGAATATAAGAAAACCAGTGTGATCTGTCCGGCACAGGTCGCGCCCGCGTTGGCGCGCGAGATCGGGCGGACGGCATTACGGTCGTTTCGCGCCGTCAGTGGCTGGGGGTATGGGCGCGTGGATATTCGCCTGGACGCGGCCGGACAACCCCGCGTCCTGGAAGTGAACTGTAATCCATCGCTGGAGGAAGATGTGGCCCTGGCGCGCTCCGCCGCGGCCGCCGGCATTCAGTATCCCCAGCTTTTACAGATGATCATCAAGGCGGCGTTAGAACACACGCCCTTCGACCTCGAAGTTCCCATGTTGTAAGAAGAAAGTCAGAGGTCAGAAATCAGAGATCAGAGATCGGAAAGAAGAAATCAGTAGTCAGAATGAGGACAGTCATATCAGGACTTATCTTCATAAAATGTTTCCGACTCCTATCTTTTGTCTGCTGTCTCTTATATTCAGACCTCTGACTTCTGACCTCTGACTTCTGACCTCCGACCTCTGATCTCTGACCTCTCTCTTCCTTATTCCGTGAATCGGCCCATATAGGTGACGTCCATCGCCAGCGCGGTGGCCAGCGCGGTCACATCCATGAGGCGGTCTGTTGCCGTTGCGCGGGGGAAGACCAGGCCCAATGCCTGTGTGCGGTCTTCCAATTTGGTGATAATGGTGCCGACGTCTTCACTGTCCAGGCCCGACCAGCGCGCAACCCGGGCCAGCAGGTTGGCATGGTGCCGGCTGAGCATTTCGTGCGCCGGTGAGCGATTGTGGCCGCGTGTGCGCCGAAATATATCGCGGAGCTTGTCGTCCACATAGCCTTGAGCGGCGGCGCGATAACGTTCCGCGCGCTGGCCATAGTGCTCCGCCAGGAGCATCGTCATTTCCGCAATGGGATTTTCCAGCTTGCCGCCCAAACAACGCGCCGGCCGACTGTGCATATGCCGCATCAGTGAATCAACGTAACGAAGCTTGCGCAAGGCCGGCCATTGGCCGTATTTCCGGCGCCAGGCCGAGCGGGGGGTCAACCATACGGCAAACGTTTCTGCAAAATCCTCGTCAGGATGCTTTTGCGCATAATGGCGGCCGTATTGGCTATGGGGAATATGCCAGACAAACTCGCGACTGGCCAGGTTGGGCTGGAAGTTGTCGCGATAGGGCTTGGAAAACCGCCCAAACATATCCGTCCAGTCGGTGCGCTCCCACAGGCGATAGGCATAGTTAACGGCGTGCCCCGCTTCGTGGCGCAGGAACATCATCAGGAGCTGATCGTCTTCCACTTCGCCGGTCTGCTCCTCCTCGATTTGGCGTAAGCGCTTGTCGGCTAAATAGAAAGGAATTCCGATCACCGGCACCTCGTCCGGGCATCCCCACGAATCCGTAAGATAGAAGGAAGGCTGAAAACGAAGTGCGCGGGCCGCAAACTCCCGGCGAATCCGCTCCACCGGCGCCTCGAGGGGTGAGCCTTCGATAGTCAGGCCCAGGTCACAAACCCGGGTGTTGAGCAGTTCATACCGGATGGTATTCCAGCTGTTGATGAGCGATGACGTACGGGCCGCTGACATTGTATGCCCTTTATGTTAAAATGGTTACGCAATATGGGCCTCGGTATTATAATCAATACCGAGAACGCATGGAACCTTCTTGTCCATATTGCGACTTTTTAGATGCGTTGCGGGGGGGGATTCTACTCTCGGGATGATTGAGTTCAAGATTAATCGGTGGCGGGTAAATGAGTGCTGCCAATGAATCAGAATTGCCGATTAATCCGGAAATATTCGTGACGGCTAAAAGTAGTCGGACTGATCAATTATTTCAATCGGTGCCACCGATTCGCGGTGGTAATCGGCCATGCGCGTCAGTACCCAGTTGGCCAGCGCCAAAAGTTCGGATCTTCCTTGGGCATCCTTGGTCAGGGTGCGACGGGCCAGCGCATTGAGTAAAAACTGGCGTGCCACCGGGAGCGGGACTTCCGTGCGCTGGAGTGTCCAAACCAGAACGGTGCCCTTGACCTCGATTTTGCCGGCCGAATCATACGTGGTAAAAGGGGGATGCTCCATGGACGCGCGCTGGATTTCGCCGACGATACCACCGGCCAACCACGTTTCCACCAAGACAGGCACTTCTGCGCCATGCCGGCGCA
>JAHIMN010000088.1 GCA_018896395.1 Verrucomicrobiota bacterium
TGGCGGGAGTGAATTCCTTGGAGCCCAAGCCGTAGCGCCCGCCCCGCACGGTCGGATACCGGCGCGTGGCCATCCACTTTTCGCTCATGGCCTCTCCAATGGCCGTGCGCACATCCAGGTACAGCGGCTCGCCGATGGCACCCGGCTCTTTGGTGCGGTCCAGCGTGGCAATGGCCTTGACCGTCGGCGGCAACGCGGCGATAAACGCTTTGGTTTCGAACGGCCGGAACAAACGCACCTTCAACAACCCGACCTTCTTGCCCTGGGCCACCAGCGCATTGACGGTCTCGTGGACAGTCTCCGCGCCCGAGCCCATGATGACAACGACCTTCTCGGCATCCGGCGCGCCCACGTAATCAAAGAGCTTGTACTGCCGGCCGGTCAGCTTGGCGAATTTATCCATCTGCTTCTGCACAATGCCCGGGGTGGCCAGGTAATAAGGATTGACGGTTTCCCGGCCCTGGAAATATACGTCCGGATTCTGGGACGTGCCACGGATAACGGGGCGGTCGGGGGAAAGCCCGCGCTGGCGGTGCGCCAGGACAAGATCATCGCTGATCATGGCGCGTATGACGTCGCGCTCGACTTCCTCGATTTTCTGAACTTCATGCGAGGTGCGGAAGCCGTCGAAGAAATGCAGGAACGGAATTCGAGCCTCCAGCGTGGCGGCGTGGGCAATGAGCGCCAGGTCCATGACCTCCTGGATGCTGTTGGAGGCGAGCAAAGCAAAGCCGGTTGAGCGCGTTGCCATGACATCCGAGTGATCGCCAAAGATGGACAGCGCCTGGCAGGCCAGCGAGCGCGCCGAGACGTGGAAGACCGTGCTGGTCAATTCGCCGGCGATTTTGAACATGTTGGGGATCATCATCAGGAGGCCCTGGGATGCCGTGAACGTGGTTGCCAGCGCTCCGGCCGTGAGGGCGCCGTGCACGGCGCCGCTGGCGCCGCCTTCCGACTGCAGTTCCACCACCTGCGGAACCGTGCCCCAGATGTTTTTCAGGCCGGCCGCGCTGAACTCGTCGGCCGATTCGCCCATGTTGGACGAGGGTGTAATCGGGTAAATCGCGCAAATTTCACTGACCGCGTAGGCAACCGTTGCCGCCGCGGTATTTCCATCCATCATTTCTTTGGTAGCCATGGCAAACGATTCTCCTTATTGTGCATTGCCAACGAAATCTTTCTCCCGGGAATTTCAGGAGGCTGGGAACGCCCGTTTCACAGAAGCGTAAAGATAACGCAGTGGATTCGGAAAATCAAGCAGATAAAAAAAGGTGAAAAATCGGGAAAGGAATGAAAAATATGGCTCGTTTATGGCTCATCCATCGGAAATCGCCTTTTTTTTGGCTCATCATTTGGTTTATGGCTCATTTACGGCTCACGAACTCGTAATGGCTTCGTAGGACGCCGCCTTGCGTTCCCCGACCTGCCGGATCAATCCCCTGGCTACCATATCAGAACAGAAAGCAGACGCTGGGCTGTGGCGCTGGAAATCGCCAATTGTTCGGCCACATCCTTGTTTTTTACCCGTCCCAGTTCCCGGATCAGCGTCATAATCTTGTCCTGCCGTTGGCTGATGACGGCCGGGTCTTTATCCTCCGGCTTGATCCGCCATTCATAAATCCCTTTGGAGGCGCGGGAGCCGAAGTCGCCAGTTTGTTGTTGACTCTGCATAATGAATGCCTACCGTATCCTTAAATGTCTTGATAACGACATCGGTCAATTTGACCGATCAAAATCTCAATATTAAGTTGTCAGATCAAAAGAATCTGTCAATCAATGGATCTATATAAGGAGGAGGAGGAATAGGATGAGACGGAAAATGACATGGGCAGCCAGTTGGATCTGGTCAAAGGGGGCGACGCGGCATCCCTTTCACATCTCGTACTTTTTAAAGGAATTTGAAATGAGAAAGGCCGAGGGGAAGGCACGAGTCCATTGTACCGCCGACTCGAAATACCGGCTATGGATAAACGGGGAATACATCGGTTTCGGTCCGGCACGAGGACACTCCGAGCATCCCTACTACGATACGCATGTCGTTCCGCTCAGAGCCGGCCGAAACACAATCGCATTTCTGGTGCAACACTACACTGAGGGGGGCAACATATTCTCACCGGTGGAGGGCGGCCTCATCTGCCAGGTGGAAGTGGGGACCACGGTCGTTGCGACAACGGATGGGTCCTGGGGTACGCTTTCTTCCAAGGCCTATCGCGGGATTGCCGGAATGATTTTCCCCGAGTCCTTTGATGCCCGAGCCGAACCCCATGGATGGCAACAGCCGGGATTTAACGCAACATCATGGCCGGCGGCCAAGGTTCTATCGCACTCAAA
>JAHIMN010000089.1 GCA_018896395.1 Verrucomicrobiota bacterium
CATTTTACAGGCCTTTACTCAATATCAACGACAAATTAAAGACTCTCAACCGCTAAAACAACTGTATTTACAAGGGTTTTTAACCGGACAGTAGTGATAGCTGTCAATAATTAATTGGGAGTACGCGCCACCATTTATACCCCCGCCACGTATGTCCGTGGCGAGTCCAACGCCACAGGTATTATTGACTATAGTGCAGTTGGAGACGACGGCGTAAGAATATTTATTATGTATCCCGCCACCGCCACCGCCAGCGGTAGCGTTAGAGATGACATTATTATGGATATAACAATTTTTTATGGTAACAGTCCCGCGTGTTCCAATCCCAGCGCCGCCAACCGAACCATATATATGAGAATTGGGATAATTGGTGGTATCGACGGCAAGGTATCCGTTGCTGATTGTAAATCCATCCAGTGTGCCGGCGAGCATAAAAACGCAGCGATTGCTATAGTCAGGATAATTGCCGTTCACAAAGGTGAAATTGGTGCCGTTAAGGCTTTGAACGGTTAGGTTGTTGGTAATTTCGATCTGATTGGTCAGGGTGTAAGTGCCGTTGCTGACCAGCACCGTGTCGTCGGCGATCGCCTGGTCCATCGCCCATTGAATCTGCGTGGCCGCGCTGGCCCAGCCATTTGTATAGGGCGAAGTATTGTCGCCATCCAGCGACACGTAATGCGTATCGGCCCGGCTCATAATGCCGCCGGACCAGAGCAGGCCGACAAGCCATGCAAGACGCCATGCCTGCGGCTTGGCAAGCGTGGCCGGCATTACAAAAACGCGTATAATGTCCGTTGCCCACGAACGGAAAACGTTAAAATTATATCGAGTAGACATTAAAGTATCTTCTTATTTAGATCACTCTTGTCCAAAATAGCGCTTTGTTTTTCGAACAATGACACTCGTTTTAAAACAATTACACTACATGGCGCTCTTAGCGCCATACACGAACTTAGCCAGCATCATTCCTAATTGTTAATTTCCTCTTTTTATTATCGTTTGTCAAGATGTCCGTTGGGCAATCGGCCTGATAGGTTTGACAAACAGCACGCGGGCTTGCACAATTGGGGCCATGCATCCGCAATTTGTAGAATTTTCAGCCGGTCAATTCATGACGGGCCGGTAATCAGCCTCGACGCAGACAGCCAAAGCGGCCATTCATGATCACCATTGCCACCTATCGCAATCTGATGTCAGCGGAACTGGCTAAAACACGCCTGGAGTTCTACGATATCAAGGCGATGATTGCCGATGCATGTTTCTATACCCTGGGGTATGGTGCGATTATGGATGGCGTCCGGCTGCAAGTTCCGGCCGCAGATGCCGAGCGCGCGAAAGAGATTCTGGCCACCGAGGAATTCATTGATCTGCCCAATGATAGCGCGATCATTGCTGAATCGCCGGAGGCCGACGCTATCAGCGCCGAGGCTTTCAAGGAGCCCGCCGCATACGCAGCGTCCAGCCGGCCCGGGGGATGGTCGGTCTTGCTCTTGTTATTGTTTGGTATATTTTGCCTGATCCTGGGCCGGCCCACCAGCGATTGGAGTACCCTGCACCCCTTTTCAGGCCAACTCATTCTCTTGGGAGAAATGTTGATTATGGCCGGGTTGTGGATAGCCTATGGCCGTTTGAGCGCCGCGGGGGAACATGAAATGCCGCCGGAAGAATAGGCTAATCACATCTTCACTTGTTAAAGGCCAAAGGGGTCGGTCCGTGATTTGCAAAGTTTTCGCGCTCTCCGCCCGAGGGCTGCATCCAATGCTCGATGGTCGTCTTTTCTTGGCAGGGTGGTTTGGGCACGGAAATCACTCCATGACCGATACCCGGATCAACTCCGCGGCTTTTGCCGCGGAGTTAACGGGGCCCGCGATCAGAAATTGGTTCAACTGTGGGCCGAACTCGCGTTTGAGTGTGCGTATGGCCGCAGTATCCAGACCGTTCCATTCGGCGATGAATAGTTTTTTGCCGGCTTCAATGGTCTTGTGGTACATGGGCCACCAACGGCGATCGAACACCGATTCCGCGCCGGCACCCGCAGTCCATTGGATCATCGTCAGCTTGGGCAAGGACAGTAGATGGTCGTGATGGCCCAAGGCGCCGGGACCGTCCCAGTGGTACATGGAGTAATCGAGTCGCTCCGTTTGCGCCCGCAGGACCGGCAACATGAATTCTTTGAACATGTCCGGCGAGATCATGGCGGAGTAGTCGCATTGCAACTTGGCCAGCCGGCCGGGCGCCCACACCCACCAGTGGGCCCCGCCGGTCTCGTCTTTGATCAGCTCGTAGACGGGGTCGTAATAGCGGAAGTACAACTCCGTGGTGCGGGTCAGGGCGCATTGGATCCAGGCAGGCCGTTCGAGCAAGTCGAGCATGAGCGTTTCGGCGCCGCGCATGGCCGCCAGAATGTCCAAGCCTTCGATGAAATCCGGGAAGTCGAGCAGGAACCGCCCTTGCGCCCAGGGGCGCACTTGCCGGATCAACTCCTGTTGAAATATCCAGTAGGGATTGGCGGGGTCGAACTCGAACCGGGCCTGGTCGGGGTCCGCGATGCAGGGCTCGAACCAGGTGGTGTCCGCGTTCTCGACGCCGCGGCAACCGAGATACAGGGCCAGCGTGCTGGGCCCCAGCGACAAGGTCGCGCTCGGCAAGGCTTCGCCGAAGTAGGCGGTATTCAGGCAAGCCCGGGCCATGACATTCAGTCGGTATGGCATATCCAGTGTCGTGAAATGGTCGCACTGGACATTGGGGGGGCGGGGGAGTGCCGGAACGGACTCGACCGGCTGGTCCAGAGGCGCGGTAAGCTGGAGCATGGGGCGTCCCAGATCCTCGCCCCGCCACCACCTCCGTAGCCGATCGCGCACCTGATCGGCATCCTCCCGATAAAGCAAACTGCTCATGTCACTACTCCATTGTTGAATGCCGAGTACGCTACTCTTCCCAGCACGCGCGCAAAAGGAAATTCGTGCCGCTCCGAAAGGATGGCGGCTGAACTTGACGGACACAGCGGACCTGACCCCGATAATCCGCTTATCTTCCGACCAGTGCGCTGATCACGACAGAACGGCCGGGTCACGGCTACGCGATCATCCGGCGCGAGACGGACTCAAGGTGATATAGCTGGATGGGATTATCCCTGAACCACGATTGCAGGATAGTTTCCGCCTTCGCCTGATTCATCGCGCGTGCGTGTATCCGGCTTGCCAACACGCTTACTATATTGCGCCGGGCCATGATTAGATGGCCATAGGTCAGCACCACGTTATGCTGGCCGTAATCGCCTCCAAATCCAATAACCTTGTTAAGGGGAACCAGGTCCAGCCATTCGGTGATGCATCGCCTGGCAAGTTCCGCGCTGACGATATGCGTCCAAGTCAGATTCATCCAGACATTGGGAAACGCTTTGCCAAGCATGCTGGCCTGGGTGCCATAAGGCACGCCGGCATGATACAGGTCAAAATGCGTATCCCGGAAAGCGGAAAGCAGAGGGATTATGGCGGTCGGTTCCCACGCCCGGAAATCCAGCCAGTTGGTCCACGGCGCACCGGTATGGACGGCAACCGGTATATTGAATTCTGCCGCCAAGGTGGCAATCCGCGAAACATACAACCGAATAAGAGGAAAATCTTTCGCCTTGAAGTTATCATAGCCGTCGATCGGCTTGCCGCGCCGGGCAAAAGCATGTTTCCATTCGGCAGGTTCGGGCGGTTGCCACGGTATAGCATATATCTTGAACCCGACCGCCCCGCGGGAATGATGAATGCGCAAGATCGCATCCATGGCCGGGACAAGATCGTCGGCTGTTTTCAACTCCATGCCAA
>JAHIMN010000090.1 GCA_018896395.1 Verrucomicrobiota bacterium
CAGCTCGCGGGCTTGCGTTTGATGATCAATTTTCATCCGCGCATGTTTTCCAAAGCGGATCAATACCAGGATTTTGAAAAAGATTTTATTCTTCGGGACAACGGCTGGTGGTGTGTCAGGGCGAACACTGACGGCAATCAGAGCTGGTCTATTGATTCCGTGAAGGTCTTCCCGCTGTATGAACTGGAAGACCGCCAGCTTTTCAGCATCTATCCGGGCAGCGCCGGGGACATTGATGCCTCGCTTGTTCCTCGCCGGCGCCGGCCTTACAAGGCGCTCTTCATTGCGGGGTTCGGCTACGATTTCTATCGGCCGGTGCAGGCGATCCGCCTGCTTTCCAATGATGTCACGATCAAGCCGGCCTGGGTTTATCGCGATTTCAGTTCCGCGCATATCAGGGGCTTCCCGGAGACACCTGAAGAATTATTCGATTACTCCATTGTGTATCTCTGCAATGTCCCCGTGAAAAGTCTGACGCTTCAGCAGAAGAACTTTCTTTACGAATACGTGCGGCGCGGCGGCGGTCTGGTCGTTCTCGGCGGGCACCAGGCTTATGAACGGGGCGGAGGCCGCGGGTCCCTGCTTGAAGAGACCATGCCGGTGGCGATGGTCAAAGCGACGTCCGAAGGGATGTTGTATTTTCCAGGGGGCGTTCCGCTGACGGTTGATTCGGATATTCCGTGGCTGGCGGAAATATCCGTTGAACAGAAACTCCTTGTTTATTTTCTGCACAACGTCGGGGTCAAGAAAGGCAGCAAGGTTCTGGCCCGGGCCGGCGGCACGCCGTTCCTCGTGGGCGGCGAGTACGAGAAGGGCCGCGTAATCTGTGTGCTCGGGTTGCCGCTGGGAGATCCCGGCGAAGGCGCGACGGGATTCTGGAAGTGGAATGACTGGACCTACCTCCTTCGCGACGTGAGCTGGTGGACTATGCGGGCGGTTGAGATAGAGGCACCGTGATATTCGCCGGCTGAATATGGCAATCTGGAGAGTTGCCTGAAAATAATAAAACTTCTTTCAAAAGACGAGGAATGCCTGCCTGCCGCAGGCCAGGGTTTTTGCGTTCGGAATCCTTCCGAGTAGTTACCAAAATCAAATGAAATATCCGAGTTAATCGCAAAACTCTTTAGTTTATCTGTCTCCGCATGTACGGTTTTCCTTGACTCCCCTCGTTTGGCACGGCACTCTACCCCCATTCAACAGGCATTCAAGAAGACATCACCCCACGCCAGTAGCTAGTGTTACGCTGCTGGCTACTGGCGCGCGCCATTGCCAGTCGTCAGCCGTTCTGAGGTGTGGAAAGTTTTATGAACCCATCATTTGAAGACAATTTAGCCGAGGTTCGCCGCCGTATTCAGGCTGCCTGTGAAAGGGTGGGCCGCCGTCCGGAAGAGGTGCGCGTTTTGGCGGTTTCCAAAACCCGCGGCCCGGATTGCATCCGGGAAGCCGCCGCCAGCGGCCTGATGGATTTCGGTGAAAACCGCGTACAGGAAGCCAAACAGAAAATTCCATTGTGTCCGACCGCCTTGACCTGGCATCTGATTGGTCATCTGCAGACGAATAAAGTCAAGGATGCGGTGAACCTGTTTCACTTGATCCAGGCGGTGGATTCGTTGAAACTGCTTATGGCTATTGAGACCGCCGCCGAGGCGGCGGGACGCGTCATGCCGGTTTTTCTGGAAGTCAATGTTTCGGGCGAAAGCAGTAAATTTGGGCTTACCCCGGAGGCCGTTCCAGGCATATTACAGGCGGCTAATGGTCTGCGGCGGGTGGAAATCCAGGGATTATTGACCATGCCGCCGCTGGCGGAGGATCCGGAGCACGCGCGTCCATTTTTTCATACCCTACGGGAGCACCGCGACCGCTGGCGGCAGGAAACTGGTTTTGAACTGCGCGAGTTGTCCATGGGCATGTCCCATGATTTCGAGATCGCCGTGGAGGAAGGCGCCACGTGGGTTCGGCTGGGTTCCATCCTGTTCGGGAACAGGAATACATTATGAGCGCTTCGCTTTCACCAGAATTGATCCTGACTTTTGTCGGGGCCGGTAATATGGCCGAAGCCCTGGTACACGGAATTATCCGGGCGAAGCTTCTGCCGTCCCAGTGCCTGCGGGTGACGGACACGGACCGGCGCCGTCTGGATCATTTCCAGGCAACATTTGGCGTCGCAGGGTTCGAATGCAATGTGGACGGCGTCCGGGGGGCGCAGATCGTAGTGCTGGCGGTCAAACCGTCTGTCATGGCGGAGGTGGCACCGGAGATCGGAGTCGCGCTTGCCCCGGGAGCGTTGGTCATCAGTATTGCGGCCGGCATTTCCACGCGCAGGCTCGAACAGCGATTGCCCAAGGGAACGCGGATTGTGCGCGTCATGCCCAACATGCCGGCCCTGGCAGGTGCGGGTGTTTCGGTGTATTGTCTGGGTAGCCGGGCGACCGAAGACGATGTGAGGCTGGTGGAATCCCTGTTTCAATCGGTTGGCGTAGTGGTCCGGCTGGATGAAAAGCACTTGGATGCGGTGACTGCCTTGAGCGGCAGCGGGCCGGCCTATGTTTTTTTCCTGGCCGAATTCATGATGCAGGCAGGCTGTGAAATGGGGCTTGACCACGCAACGGCCAAAATGCTGACGCTGGGCACGATTCGCGGTGCAACGCGTCTGCTGGAGGAGACGGGGCAAGCGCCTGAGGAATTACGGCGGCGGGTCACGTCCAAGGGCGGCACCACGGCGGCGGCCTTTGAGGTTCTTGAGGTCGGCCGCGTGCGTGAAACGTTTATCAAGGCCATCAGGGCGGCACAGAAACGATCGCGGGAATTATCAGGATAATCGCCCACCCCGCTTCGCGCGTTGTTACGCGCGGATTTAGGGGGTACCGCGAAAGGATCCTTCAACGTGCATTACGTCAAAGCCATCTTTTTTGCCATTGCAGGGTGTGCTGTTTTTGGGCTCGGTCTGCCGCCGGCGAGGGCGGAGTCAGCGCCGGATTCGGCGTCGGCGCCGGCCCAGGCCGCGACCAATCGGCCTGCCCGCAATGCTACGCACCCGCCCGCAACGCTGGCGCGTAGCGACTGCGGGCAGGGTAGCGTTGCAGGCGGGCCGGCCCTGTGGTTTCCGGTCGGGGAACAGATATTTTATAAAGTCCAGTGGGGCGTCTGGATAGTGGCCGAAACCAAAGTCGCCAGCGAGTATATCGAGGAAGATGGGCGCGAACTGCTGGCCATCCGGGTGACGACCCACACCAAAAGCATCCTGTCCGTATTTTATCCCGTGGACGATTTCATTGAAAGCGTGGTGGACCCGGTTACTTTCCTGTCCATCCGCTTCACCAAGCGGCTCAGCGAGGGACGCTACCGCCTGCACGAAATCACGACCTTCGATCACAAGGCCCGCACGGCGCACTGGCGGCATCTGCTGAAAAACGAAAGCAAGGATTTTGCCATTGATGCAAATACGCGCGACCTGATCAGTTTTATGTTTTACATGCGCTCGCAGAAGTTTGAGCCTAATAAGCATTATGAATTTCGCGTCATGGCTGATGAAAAACTCTACAATCTCCTGGTGGAATCCCGCGATATCGAAACATTGAATATCGGCAATTATGCCAAAATCCGTTCTTTAAAACTCGACCCCGAGGCCAAGTTCCAAGGCTTGTTTGTCCGTGTCGGCAAACTGGAGGTCTGGATTTCGGATGACGAGCGCTGTCTGTGTGTCCGCGCCACAGCCAAAGCACCGGTGATCGGTACCATCCGGTTGCTGATTGACCGGGTTGAGGGCCCCGGCGACGATTACTGGACGCATCCGGGTAATCCAAATTACACGCAAAAAGCGCGCAACCCCGTGGAGGGCCTAGCAGAGTGAAAAATGATATTAAA
>JAHIMN010000091.1 GCA_018896395.1 Verrucomicrobiota bacterium
AAGAATTTGCCCGCTAAACACGCGAAAGGAACGCTAAAATTAAAAGGAAAATCTTTTCTTTTTTCGCGTCTTTTCGCGTGTTTCGCGGGTAATGTTCCGTTTTCTTTTCTTGTTTTTTATAGCGGTTTCTGGTGGACAAGGTGCAAATCATCGGAAGACAAGGAGGGCCCAGCGATGCAACGTTATGGATCGGTGCTCAAGGTCAAACCGGGCAAGCTCGCGCTCTACAAAAAACTGCATGCCGCTGTCTGGCCCGGTGTTCTTAAAATGATCAAGCGGTGCCATATCCGCAACTATTCCATCTACCACAAGGACGGCTGGCTCTTCAGTTACTTCGAGTATACCGGCAAAAATTATAAGGCCGATATGGCGCGCATGGCCGCCGACCCATTGACCCGGAAATGGTGGGCCATCTGCATCCCCTGTCAGCAACCCCTCAAGACGCGCGCCAAAGGCGAGTGGTGGGCCGGTATGGAGGAAGTCTTTCACTTGGCCTGAACCTCTCCGATGGGAACGGATAACGGAAGTTTTGTCCATGGATACGGATCGCAGGTGTCACGATACGGGTGCCTGGAGAAATGATTATGCCAACCTGGATTAACGAAGGAAGCCCGGAGCGGGAGATATCGAGCCGGGAAACCAACGCCTGTCTCAAGTGCGTGGCGGACGCCCTGCCGGCGGGCCTGAAAAAAGTTCTGCTTATTCCCCCGGACTTTTCGCGCTTGCATTCCGGGGCCGGCGCGATTTGCAGTCAGCTTTACAAGCTCCTGGCAAAGCGCGCGGCGGTCGAGCTCCTGCCGGCCCTGGGGACGCACCGGCCGATGACCGCGGCCGAAATCACGCAGATGTTTCCCGGCGTGCCGCACGACCGTATCCGGATCCACGACTGGCAGAAAGGTTTGACACCGATGGGCGCTATTCCCGGTGAGCGCCTGCGCGAACTGAGCGGCGGCAAGGTGAATTACACCGTCAGCATTGAGATTGACCAGCTTGTCGCGCTGGGCAAGCACGATGCCATTATTTCCTGCGGGCAGATTGTGCCCCACGAGGTTATTGGCATGGCCGGCGGCAATAAGAATATCCTGGTCGGCTGTGCCGGGCCGGACACCATCAACAAGAGCCATTTTCTGGGCGCGGTCTGCAACATGGAAAGCATCATGGGCCGCATCGAGAGTCCCGTACGCACCCTGCTCAACGAGGCCGAGGACTGCCTGTTGGCTCACTTGCCGCTCACGTATGTCCTGACCGTGCGCGCCAAGAACGCCGCAGGGCGGCTGGTAACACGCGGACTCTTTGCCGGGAATGACCGCGAAAGCTATGGCCGCGCCGCACGCCTTAGTCAGCAGGTCAACATCGTCAAGACGCCGCGTCTGAAAAAAGTGGTTGTGTACCTCGATCCCGGTGAATTCAAGAGCACTTGGCTGGGTAACAAGGCGATTTACCGCACGCGTATGGCCCTGGCCGACAACGGCGAACTGCTAATCCTGGCGCCCGGCCTGATCGAGTTTGGCGAGGCCGAGATCAACGAGCGCATGATTCGGCGTTACGGTTATCATGGCACGTCGGCCACGCTTCGCGCCGTGGCTGAAGATGCCGAATTGCGCAACAGCCTGGGTGCCGCCGCCCATCTCATCCACGGTTCCAGCGAGGGCCGTTTCACGATAACGTATGCCCCGGGGGGCTTGAGCCGCGCTGATATTGAAGGCGTTGGGTTCCGGTATGCCGACCTGAAGCCGGTCTTGGCGCGCTACAATCCGGCGAAACTGGAAGACGGCTTTAACACCCTACCGGATGGCGAGGAAATTTATTACATTTCCAATCCGGCCCTGGGGCTTTGGCAAGCCAAAAAGTGAAGCAAACGCCGAACATCCAACATCCAACACCGAACATTGAACGTCGAATGGAAGCAGGCACTTCTGATGTTTCGATATTAGGCGTTCGATGGCTTGCCTGCCGAAGCGCTCGGGCGTAGGAGGGTTGGATGTTTCGCCGTCGCTAAAGCTTCCGTCTTCGCTAAAGCTACACCGGACAAGATGGCGGACAAGTCGATGTTTGCTTAGGCGAATAGTTTTTATGAAACCGTTCGGTTGTCTTTCTTTAATTGGGCGTTGAGCGTTCGACGTTGGGCGTTTGCTTAATTGCTTTTATCATGGACCGTTCCCTCGTATTTCTTTCCGTCACGGCGTCCTATTCGCACACGAATTTGGCGGCTTGGATATTGCGCGCCTACGCTGAACGAGCGGGCGCGCCCCGCGTTTTGCGGGGCTGGCGCTGGCATGAAGTGGAAATGTCTCAGAACGATTCGCTGCATGCGGCCTTGATCCGCCTCGTGCGCCTTCGACCGGCCGTTCTGGCCACGACCGTTTACCTGTTCAACCGCGCGTTTCTGCTGTCGCTCCTGTCCCGTTTCAAGGCGCTGTGTCCCCGATGCCGCATCGTGGCGGGCGGTCCGGAATTCCTGGGCGAAAACCGCGAATTTTTCCGTCAATTTCCTTTTGTAGATGCCGTGATACGAGGCGAAGGCGAAATTGCGTTGGCCGATTGGTTGAGCCGCCTGGCGCGACCGAAATCATGGCCGGCCGTCCCGGGTTTCTGCGGGGTGGTGAATGGCCGTTATGTGGATAACGGCCTGGCGGCAATCACGGCGCGGCTGGATGATATCCCATCACCTTATGCGGCCCGTCTGGAAGCCTTCCGTAAACCGTTTATTCTGCTGGAAACCTCGCGGGGTTGTGCCAACCGGTGTGCGTTTTGCACCAGCGCCGGCGTTCCGGTCCGCACGGTTTCCACGGATCGCATTCGCCGGGACTTGCGGCTGATCAGCGCGCACGGAGTTCCGGAAGTGCGCCTCGTGGACCGGACCTTCAATGACCGTCCCGTTCGCTGTCTTCCTCTTATCCGCATGTTTCGCGACAAGTTTAAGGGCCTGCGCTTCCATCTCGAAATAGATCCGGCCCGGATGACGCCTGCGATCCTGGATGAACTGGCTGCCGTCGCGCCCGGCCGGTTCCATCTCGAAGTGGGTGTTCAGAGCCTGAATCCGGCGGTTCTGCGCGCCCTGCGGCGACAAGGTACTGCCAGGCGTTTGCTGAAAGGGACGGTTCAGCTATGCGCTCTCCATAACCTGGAGGTGCACGTGGATTTGATTGCCGGTCTTCCGGGCGCTACGCTCGGAGACGTGTTTCATGACCTGAAAATTCTGATTCCGCTTAACCCGGGTGAGATCCAGATTGAGGTGTTAAAACTGCTTCCTGGCACCCGGTTGGCCCGGGAAAGAGATCACTGGCAGATGGTTGCCGCTCCCCAGCCGCCGTATGAAGTGCTGCAAACTTCAGCGATGAGTGCCGAGGAAATGGATGCCGCGCGAAAACTGTCGAACCTGGTGGATTGGTTCTTCAATGTTGCAGAATTACGGCCGGTGATTCTGCTGGCGACCCGGAGCATGCCGCGTTTCTGGGAGGATTTGGTCATGACCTGCGAGCGGATCCAGGTGTCACCGTTTGCGCCCAGCCTGGAAAACCGGTTCCGCTGGCTGGATGGCGTGTTCCAGGGGAAGGCGGTTTCCTTGATCCATGCTCTGCATTACGCCTGGCTGAAGTATGGGTTCAGCGCTCAGCATGGGATCTGCCGGGCTTTTCCCTGGAAAGGGCCCATTCCGGAATCGGCCGTTCTGGTGGAAGGGGAGGCCGCCGTGCGGCCCGCGCGCGTGTTCCGGGCGGACCTGGATCGGTCCTATCTGTTTGCGTATGCGCGGGAACGTCCGGCCGCCGCGGTGTATCGGTTGGAGGCATAATGCCGTTCGACAATCGGCTTGTTGCCCAATCCCACCGTGTTATACTCGCCGCACTGAGGG
>JAHIMN010000010.1 GCA_018896395.1 Verrucomicrobiota bacterium
CCAGCGCGTACCGGGCATCCGGCAACATTACCGCTATTTCCTGCCGTTTTTTGCCGACGCCATCGAGCGCCTGCACCCGATGGCCGCGGACCTGTTGATCAGTACGAGCCACTGTGTGGCCAAGGGCCTGCGTCCGCCCAAAGGCGCCCGTCACCTGTGCTACTGCTTCACCCCCATGCGTTATGCCTGGCTGTTTTACGAGGAATATTTTGGGGGAAACGCGCTTAAAAAAATGGCGCTCACTCCGTATCTGCGCCGTTTGCGCGCCTGGGACCGCGCGACCTGCAACCGCGTGGACCGGTTCGTGGCCTTGAGCCGCCACGTGCAGAAACGTATTCTGGAATTTTATGGGCGCGAGGCCGACGTAGTGTATCCGCCGGTCAACACGTCGTTCTGGACGCCGGATCCGCCGGAAAGTTTCGGCGCCGACGCCAGCGCCTATGACCTGATTGTTTCCGCACTGGTGCCGTACAAAAAAATTGAGGTGGCCGTACGGGCGTATACCCGCTTGGGATACCCGCTGAAAATTGTGGGCACGGGCACGCAATACACCCGGTTACGCCGGATGGCGGGGGCGCGCATTGAGTTCCTGGGACGATTGGATGACGACCGCATCCGTGATTTGTACCGCCACTGCCGCCTGCTGGTTTTTCCCGGCGAGGAGGATTTCGGCATCGTGCCGGTGGAGGCCCAGGCCTGCGGCCGGCCGGTGGTGGCTTACGGTGTCGGCGGCGCGCTGGAAACAGTCGTGGATGGCCAAACCGGGATTTTTTTCCACGCCCAAACCGAGGCGGCCCTGCTGGGTGCCGTCGAGCAGTGTGCGGCGACCACGTGGGACCCCGCCGTGATCCGGGCCAATGCCGAGCGGTTCAGCGAAGCTAATTTTATCAGCGGCCTGACCGCGAGTATTGCCCGTTGTATGCGTACATAGCCATGAACTACCGCAACTCCTATTCATTCGCGTCAGGCCTGACGCCGGTGGTCCGCTTCCTGTTGATCGGCACAACGGCAGCCTATCTCATACAGGTCATTGCGGATCGGGCGACCGGCGGCGGGTTCACGAAGCTGTTCAGCCTGAGCCTTGATGGTCTGCTCCGCCTGGAACTCTGGCAACCGGTGACCTACCTGTTCCTGCACGGCGGCCTCTGGCACCTGATTCTGAACATGCTGGGATTGTTTTTCTTCGGGCCGGAAACGGAGCGGGCTATCGGCACGCGGCGGTTTCTGGCACTGTATTTCGCCTGCGGCATCCTGGCGGGGTTGGGCTGGATTTTGATCAGCGGCACACCGGCCAGCTACTGTCTGGGTGCCTCGGGAGCGATCTTCGGCGTGCTGGGCGCATTTGCGGGATTGTTTCCGCAACGGCCGGTAACCCTCCTCGTCTTTTTTGTAATACCGGTCAGCCTGCGCGCGCGGACGCTGGCTATCGCCCTGGGCCTTTTCAGTCTGCTGGCGATTATCAGTCAGCCGGGCCAAATTGCCTACGCGGCCCACCTGGTGGGCGGACTGGCCGGTTATCTGTATGGTCTGTATGGGGTCAATCAAGGGCTTGGGCACGGGTCCTTCAATCCGCGCCAGTGGTGGAACGATCTGCGCTGGCGCTGGCACCGGCGCAAGTTCAAGGTCTTGCGCGGGTCCGACCGGGATTGGGGAATCGAAAAAGAGGAGCCGCCCTCATCGCAGGAAGTGGACGAAGTTTTGGCCAAAATATCCAAGTGGGGCCTCGGCCGTCTGACCCCACGCGACCGGGACATATTGGATCGGGCCAGCCGGAGGAGATGAATGAAGAATGAAAAATGCGGAATGCAGAATGCGGAATAATTGCGACTATAGTTCTTCGAAAAATAACTTCAAAAAACAAACCTGTTTTCGAGTTGTTTTTCAATCATAAATCATTAGCATCCCATAGAAAATGAAAAAGCTGGAATACTCCGGCTGTCATAGGATAATGACGGCCAAGCAAAACAAAAGAAAGGAGCATTCCAGCGATGAAAAAATACAC
>JAHIMN010000092.1 GCA_018896395.1 Verrucomicrobiota bacterium
AAAAACCGGAACTGAACTTTTCGAGGAATGATTGTTTTTCCTCGATATTAGACGTGTTTTAACTTAAAAAACTAACTCTGTGGGATGACACTGAACCATAAGGAGATCTCATCATGGCCTATCTCACGGATCAGGAACGGGACACACGGATGGAACAAGTGCGGAAATTGTTGCGGGACCAGAAGCTTGATATGGCGCTGGTTTATTACGACGAGTTTAACATCGGCAATGGCTGGTACCTGACCGGTTGGTGTCCGCAGTTTGAGAGTGGCGCGGTGCTGGTGCCGCGCGAAGGCTCCCCCATGATCCTGGGCGGCCCGGAGAGTGAACCCTTTGCCAAGCTGGACAGCGCCGTCAAGGAAACGCGCAACTTTCCCGTGTTCATGGTACCCAACGAGGAATATCCCAATGCCGTCATCAGCGATTTTCCCATGCTGTTTGCGGAACTGAACCGCACATTGAAGTCCATCAAGCGCATCGGTCTGGTGGGCGGGGGACGAATGCCGGCGGACTGCTACCGCCAGATCGTGGAGGGTATGCGCGATTGCGAACTGGTGGATATAACCGACGCCTTCGTTCGTCTGCGTTATGTAAAATCAGAATGGGAGTGCGCGCAAATCCGTGCCGCGTTTCAACTGGCCGACTGCGCCTACGAGGCCATGAAGGCCAAGGTAGCCGCCGGCGTCACCGAAATCGAGGTGGCCGCGGCGGGTGAATTCGCGGCGCGCAGTCGCGGGGCAACCGGGTTCGGCTTCAGCGCCATTGTCGGCAGCGGCCTACGCTCCAATGCCGTGGTACCCACGGCGAGTTCCAAGCCCCTGGTGGCCGGCGAGTTGGTGATGATCGGCCTCGCGCCCAAGGTGCAAGGCTATGCCGGCGTGGTAGGCGATGTCCTGCCGGTCTCGGGCAGTTATACCAAGCGCCAGCAGGAGTGCCTGCGGCATTTGAAAGAAGCGCTCCGTCTGACCAGGGAACAACTGGTCGTCGGTCGCAAGGGCCGGGAGATTGACGCCCCGGCGCGCGCCTATTTTAACAAGCACGGGTTCTCAAAATACCTCGTGTGCCCGTTTGTGCATACGATCGGCCTGCACGAGGCCGAATCCCCCTTCTTCGGTCCCAACAGCGACGACATCCTCAAGCCGGGCATGACCGTATGCGTGGATGTAAGCTTTTTCGGTCATCCGGAATTCTATGGTACGCGCATCGAGACCGGTTACGAGATTACGGCGCGCGGCGCCGTGCCGTTGAGTCCCGCGATGGACCGCCGATTTTTGGCGTAGCCAGCGCATGGCCGGCGCATGTTTCGGCTTTGTTGATAGTTTTACATAAATACGTAAGGCTTAAGAATTGACATAAAAAGGAGAACTATCATGTTAAAAACACGCCAGTTTGAGGACAAAGATGCCGGCCGTGTGTCGATAATTCTCATCGCCGCGTTTAAATCATTTCTTTTAGATAAGTTTGATGATTTATCCAAAGCCTATTTTGAACCTGAAGAAATCATCGCAAGAGTCACTAAAGGGCCGGGGCGATTTAGCGAAACGATCGCATTCGTGGCAGAGGATGACGGCAAGGTAATCGGTTATATCGAAGTGACGGCCGGAAAGAACGGCCTGGGTATGCTTGACATTATCAGTGTCGATCCTGAATTTTTCTCCAAGGGGGTTGGCAATGCATTGATGGCGCAAGCCGAAAAATTCTGGGCAGAACATAATCAAAGAAAAATCGCCACATGTGTTTCCGCACATAATACCAAGGCGCTGATTTACTACATCAAAAACGGCTTCATTCCGGAGGGATACCAGAAAAACCACTTTCATGAAGGCGTGGATGAAATTATTCTCGGCCGATTTTTATAATTAATGCCAAGCGTGTCTTTTAAATGAGTAGTGAATGAACATTAAATATCCGAACAGCAAAGAGATAGAGGGTGATGGTCAAGGAGGTAAATACAATGTTCATTGACATTCATGCCCATGCGTATCGGAAGCCCGTGCCCTTCGTGACGATGTTCCCCACCGCGGAACAGGTGATCGAACGCTATGACGCCGTCGGGATCGAGAAGGGAGCGCTACTCCCCGTCGTCAATCCCGAGATCTATCTCCCCCAGGCGAACGAGGACATCCTCGATATGGTGGAACGCTACCCGGATCGGTTCATCCCGTTCTGCAACATCGATCCGCGTGCCTTGACCAACTCGGTTGACGCCCCGCTCGACCGGTTGCTAAGGTATTACCGCGATCAGGGATGCAAGGGGCTTGGCGAAGTGATGCCGAATGTGCCGGTCATGGACCCAATGGTCCAGAACCTTTTTAAACACGCTCAGGATGTGGGGCTACCGGTGACCTTTGACGGTTCCGATCGAGTCGGCGGCGATTTTGGACTGTATGACGATCCCGGTCTGCCGCAATTGGAGCACACCCTGCAGAGGTTTCCGAAACTCATCATTCTTGCCCACGGGCCGGTATTCTGGGCGGAAATCGGCCGGTTGGAGACGTCGGCCCAGAGGAAGCCTACGTTCCGACCCGATGGCGAACAGGCCGAGTGGCGGCCTCCTACTGGGCCGATAAAAGAGGAGGGTGTGGCGCCCAAGCTTTTGCGCAGGTATCCCAACCTGTATGGCGAGCTGTCCGACGCCAGTCATGCGCTGGAACGCGATCACGAATACGGGCCAAAATTCCTCACGGAGTTCCAGGACCGTCTCTTTTTTGGCACAGATTTCTGCTGTGTTGGCATGCCGTTTTCCATGTTAGACCTCCTGCTCGAATGGCGCGCTACGAAGAAAATCAGCGAAAAGGTTTTCAATAAAATCGCCAGGGAAAACGCGAAGAAACTTTT
>JAHIMN010000093.1 GCA_018896395.1 Verrucomicrobiota bacterium
ATCTGGATAGCGGCGGTGAAGGTCTGGGCGATGCCGAAACGCCCGTTCTGGGCGTCCTCGATCCGCTTGCCGTCCGCCGAGAGAATGCTGGGGGCGAACCAGCCCATGGCCAAGCCGGCCTGTAGCCAGTGATTGCCACGCACATCCAGGATCTCCCACCCCGGAGCCATGACCAGGTCGTCCGCACAGGCCGCGGCACATTCCTGCTTGAACTTCTCCCAGGTCTGCGGGGTCAAGCGGGCGAAGTCCTCGGCAAAGACCAGCCAGGAGAGGCCGGCCTGCCGCGCCGCCTGCGCCCAGTCGGCCACGGTGCCGCTACCGCCGGTCAGGGCGGTGCGTGCCCCGATGATCCCCGGCAGGTAAGGGTCAGGCCCGCCACGCCCGTACTCCGGCGTCCAGGCGATCGGTCGCTGCTGTGCCTCGTTGTACTCCAGCGGTCTTTTCTCATTCACGTACCCGCCCAGGACGGTGGAGCCTACGGAGGGCGTCGTCAGCCAGCGGAAGAGTTGAGACTGTAGCTTCCCCAGGTCGCTGGGCGTATGCCCATCGCCGCGTGACAGGCAAATATCCTCGTAGAAGGGGTGCCCGGTCCAGATCATACTCATATAAGGGCTAAGGCCGGAAACCGCCAGGCGGCCCTTACCAACTTGCCGGCAGGCGATGAGGGGCGGCTTACTCGTGTAAGTACCGAGGTTGTTCGTCTCCCAGGCGGGCCAGTGGACGGTCTTGTAGGTGGCCGCCAGGCTGCGGGCGGTGGCCGAACCTTTGACCAGCACCTGCCAATCGGCGCTCAGCTTCAGGGGGGAGGTCATGGGACCGTACATAAAAAACCCCGTCGGATAGTAGATGGTTCGCACTCCCTCGGTGGACGGGAACGGCACGACGTTGGCGGTGAAGGAGAAGCTCTGCCGGGCCCGTCCCGGTTGCTGGTAGGTCTGGTTGGGGTCGGTGACCTTCTCAAAGAGGACGTTGGCGCCGTATGGCTTGAGTAAGGTTTCCACACAAGGAGGCAGAGTGGTATTGGCGCAGTTGCCATAAAAGAAAACCCCTCCGCCCTGCTCCAGGAACCGGCCGACCAGGGCACTTAGCGCCGCCACTTCCTCCGGTTGAGCGACATAGGGAGCGCGATCCTGCCCGGTTACGTTGTAGTTGAGCGGCGGCATTACCACCAGCAGGTTGAACCGGCGCAACAGTTCCCAGTCCACTTGCCGGTAGTACTGCACGGCTTTGACTTGGTACCCGGCATCAATCCAGGCCTGTTCCCATGGCCGCACCACCGGTTCTACGTCAAAGGTCACTACCAAGACGGACGGCGCGCCGGCGGTATGACCGGTGACCGCCGACGTCATGCAGAGCATGAACATCATCGTTTTCAGCACATTCAGGATCAAATGTTTTCGCAAGGTCTGCCTCCTCGCGGAACAGTTATTCGGTAATTTCCACTTGGCCGCCAGCCGGCACTTCCACCGTTTTCTTGATTCGGAATGCTTTGATGGCCTTCGGCGTCCTGACCGCAACGGTCATGGGTTTATCCGTGGGGTTTTGAAGTTGAACCTTCCAGCGATTGTTTCCTTCCGGAAGCAAGGTAACAACCGCGTCGCGCTGATCGCACACAATGATATTACCGACAAACAGATTTTGAGGCTTTTCCCGCGTGTCCAGCGATGCGATCGCGGCGCCGTCAAGGGTGCCGCAGGGAATCAGCGCCTTCGCGTCTTCATCCCAGATTCCCGTGCTCCAATTGGCGTTCACGCCATGCACTTTGATGGGAAGCGGGATCGGCAGATTTGCCCGGCTGATCGCAAATGACGCGCCACCGTCTTGCGCCTCCAACTCGAGATAGAGCACGGTCGATTTGAGTTTTCCGCTTGAGACCTGCACGTCATACGCGGGTTTACCGGCCAGCCCCATCGAGGTGCGAACCCACTCGAACTGGGCGGAATCACTCGTTTCAAATCGTCCTCCGGCCATGAACAAGACCCGGTAACGGATCTCCGTTCCCGCCTTCAACGTCTTGCCCGGCTCAGGCATACCGAAATTGATGTGATTGTCCTCCAAATCATAGCATCCGTTCCAGACGCGACCAGGACCCGGCTTGAAGTCGGATGAAATATACAATGGATTGTACAGCGCAAAGAATCCGCGCGATC
>JAHIMN010000094.1 GCA_018896395.1 Verrucomicrobiota bacterium
ATATTACACCAAAAAACCGGAACTGAACTTTTCGAGGAATGATTGTTTTTCCTCGATATTAAACGAGTTTTAGCTCAAAAATTGACTCTATGGGATGGTACTGCAATTGATTTACACTTTGAACCGGGCTGCTTCCTGCTGGAGGCCGCGGGCGGCTTCTTTCAATTGCTCCGTGGCCTCGTTGAACTGACGGAGCGACTCGCTGGTTTTCCGCGCGCCTTCGCTCAACTGACTCATGGCCTCGCTGATTTGCCGCGCCCCTGATGATTGGGCCTGCATGCCTTCGTTGACCGATTCAAACCGCGGGGTCAGCACTTTAACCTGCTCGATAATCCGGCCCATCTGCACGCCAATCTCGCTGACCGCGCTAACCCCCTGCGTGACTTCGCTGGTGAACTTATCCATTTCCATGACCCCGGCGGTCACGGAAGTCTGCATTTCGCGGACGGTCTGATCGATTTCCAGGGACGCCACGGCGGTCTGGTCCGCCAGGCGCCGGATTTCGCGCGCCACGACCGAGAACCCGAGCCCGTATTCGCCGGCCTTTTCCGCCTCGATGGCGGCGTTGAGCGACAGCAGGTTCGTCTGATCGGCTACCTTGGTAATGGTGGTCACCATGCTGTTAATGGCATTGGCTTTTTCGTTGATGACCGCCAGGCGCGAGGAAATGGCGGTGGTCGCCTCGGCGAGCTGGCGCATGGAGCCTTCCATGCCCGTCAGGCCGGCGCGGCCGGTATCGGCCAGATCTTCGGTTTCGGCGGACACGGTTTTGACATCCTGCATGGTCCGGACCAGTTCCTGCGAGGTGGCCGAGATTTCCTTAACGGCAGCCGTAACTTCCGTGGTGGACGCGCCGAATTCCGTCACGGCGGCTTCCTGCTGACGGGAGGCGGCGGCAATTTCCGTGGCGGTGGACACCAATTGCACGCTCGACCGCTGAACCTGGCCGACCAGCGAGGCCAGGCGCTGGGTCATGGTGGCAACAGCGGCAAACAACTGGGAAGGTTCGTCCTTCGTTTTCCTCTGCATGGCCGGTTGCATGGCATCGATGGCCTGGCCGGCTTCGGCCAGGTTGCCTTCGGCAATGACCTTAGCCACGGCAATAATTTTATTGATCGGTTTGGCGATGGCCGTGCCGATCAACAGGGCCAGTCCGATGGCCAGCAACATTACGATGACGCCGCCCAGGGGGCCGACCAGCAGGAGACGATCCACGGCGGCATCAAGCTGGACCAGCACACTGTGGTAGTCATCTTCATACATGCTGGCGCCAATGACCCAGTCCCAAGCCGGAAAATACGTCACCGCGGCCAATTTCATGCGGGGCACCGGCTCGCCCTTGTTCTGCCAGGGATAGCGCGCATAGGCTATCGAGCCATTTGTGGTTTCCATACTCTTGGCAATAATCTCCTGGATAAAAAAATGGCCATCCGGATCTTTTGAATTCCAGATATCCACGCCATCGCTTTCGCCACCCTTGGAAATGATGTAATGCCCGCGTTGTTCGCCCTTGCCGCCGAGAACCCAGACGTAGCCGGTTTTGGCGACGACAATGGATAGGATGGCCGCGCGCAGTTCCTGGTTGATCTTGTCCATGTTGAAGCCCACGTACAGCATGCCAACTACCCGCTTCCTGGCCGGGGAATCCCAGATCGGCCGGTAGGCGGCTGCATGCCACTGGTCCAGCACCCGGGCGCGACCGACGTAGGTCTCGCCCTTAAACACGGTGGCCAGTACCGGTGTTTCCTCGCCCTGGGCGGTGTGGCGTGCAATAAACGTACCGATGGCCCGCTTGCCGTCGGCCGCCGGCACCGTGGTGGCCACTCTCAGCATATCGCCTTCCTCGTTCATGCGCTGGAAAATGGTGCAGTAACACTGCGCAAACTTGGTGACCACATCCACAACCGGACTTTGCGCCTTAAAATCGGTGTTCGGTGTCAGCGCCAAGGCGCCCAGCATCACCAAGGGCAAGGATACATTGGTTGTCTGCTGGGTGAATTGGTTGCGTGCGACCCAGGCAATCTGGTTGGTGTCGAACGTAATTGGCCCCTGCGCTTCTAGTTCGGCCCACGCGGCTTCCTCGTGTTCACGCAAACGCCGCTCCGTGCGGCGGTTGGCCATTTCGCACACCCGATGGACTAATTTGGCGATCTGCCCGGTGTCGTTTTTGGAGATCGCGTTCATGTCGTTGATAATGTCTGTCATCAGGTCCTGCTTCTGGGTCAGGATGAGCAAGGACATCACAACCACGGGCAACGCCGCCGCCAGCACGGCGAGCCAGACGATTTTATGTTTCAACGTCAATTGCATAATATCCCTCCGGATGAATGGACCACGGATCGTTTATATACCTGGATGATACGGGCTTTGCGCGCGAGCGGCAAGGTATTTTTGCGGGGACTGAGATTTCAGGCGGGAACGTCTTGTCCGCTGTAGCCCGTCGGCTGACGAACGCAGGTGATGCATCATTCTTCCATGGCGATTTCCGCGTGAGTGGTGTCCTCACGCAGATGCCAGATTCCGGATGGCGTACTCCATCTCGTCCATGATGTGCAGGTGCTGGGTGCATTTCTCCTCGCACTTGCCGCACTGGACGCAAGCGTCGGCTTTGGGACTCTTCAGGTCCCGATACCCGCCCCGGGCCGGTTCCTGGAATCCCCAGAAGCGGTACTGGGCGATCATTTTCATGATCGCGGGAATATCGATCTCCTTGCTGCAGGGCATGCAGTAGCGGCACCCGGTGCAGAACACCTTGTCGGCAACATGCATCTCCGCCAGGATCTTGCGGAGTAGATCCATTTGTGCCGGCGTGAAATGACCGCGGTCCACGGCCGCGACCGTGCTGTCCACGTCTGACATCTTGGAGATGCCGGAGATCACGGTGGTGACGCTGGGGTTCGACGTCAGGAAGCGGATGGCCAGCTCGGGGATGGTCTTAGCACCGACCCGCTTTGCCAAAGCCTTGAGCATGGAGCTGTCGCGGCCAAGCAGACCGCCCGCGACCGGGTTCATGATGATGATGCCGATCCCCTTGGCATGCGCCGCTTCAATGGCCTTCTCGTAGATCAGGTTCAGGATGTTGCAGGAGAAGAGGATGATCTCACACCAGTCGGTCTCCTTCACATACTCGATGATGTTCTCCACCTTGTCGTGGGTGGTGAAGCCCGTGTGGCCGACCAGCTTCTCGGAGATGGCCTTCTGGATTCCGTCAACCATGCCGCCTTTGGCCACAGCCTGACCGTAGTGCTCCCTGGAGTCGATGTTCCAAACCTGGTAGTAGTCCAGGTAATCCACATCGAGACGTTTCATGGACTCCTCGATCCGCTTGCGAACACAGTCCGCGGAGGTGTTGTCGGACTCCTCGATTCGCATGATCCAGGGCGACCACTTGGTGGAGAGAATGACCTTCTGCCGGTAGCCATCCTTGAGCGCCTGGCCGATCTTGATCTCCGAGTCCCCGTAGCCGCGGCTCGTATCAATGTAACGCATGCCCGAATCAATGGCGTGACGGAGCAGCGCTACCGCCGTGCCCGTGTCTTGCGGCAAGCGCATGCCGCCGATGTTCGCCTGGGGAACACGGAACCCGCTCCTCTGTCCAAAAGGTATCAGTTTCATTTGAGTTCCTCGCCCGCCGGCCGCAGGCCGATAACGTCGAACCATAACGCGTAGTACTTGTCCGGCTCGTCGCGGCGGCCGCTGAGCGTCAACCGGAACGTGTGTTCACCCTGCGAAAGCGCCTCCGTGCCGAGCACGCTGAGGCCTTCCGGAGCGCCGGCGATCCCTGAAATCACCGGCAGGACGCCCTTTGCCTCGCGCTCCTCGCCGTCGTCGATCCTCCATTTGAAAGGCGACAGGGAACGCGGCGGCTTCAGGCGGGCGAGCGAATTGCCGGAGAAGAGAATCTCATACCTTCCCGCGCGCGGGACGATGAACTTGAGTTCGGCCCAGTATCCGTCCGGACCCGGATCGTCCTTTGCCCAGATCTCCAGGATTCTGCCGCCCGAGAAATTCTTCTTGTTCGAGACGCCGAACCCTTTGCTGAACCGGCCCGACTCGGCCTCGAAAGCGCGCGCCCCCGAAGCGGCCGCGTCGATTTCCGCCGAGAGCACGTCGAGTTTGCGGCAACCGTTGACGAAGAGCATGCTTCCCGAAAGCGGGACGATCGCGCGGCCATTCTCGATTGCCAGTGGGCGGGAACGGCCCCAGACGTCCGTAACGCGTGGCCGTGAATCGATGGGTTTGACGCCCGGCCCTGGAGGGGTAAGCCGCTCCGCGGTTAGCGTCGCCTTGGCGGCTACCGGGCCGAAGAGCCGAACGTCGCCGGTCCTTTGTGCCGGGTCGAACACGCCGATAATTTCCTTGTCGCGGCGGAAGAACTGAACATCATATCCCTTGACCTTGTCGCTGTGCCCGACGGACTTGCCGCTGCCGATGCAATGCGCGCCGACCGAGAACAGAATGCCGGAAGGCAAAACGGTCCAATCCTTCCGCACGAGAGGCCGGTACTCCGGGTAGCCGATGCTTACGTGGATGAACTTGAAGGACCGTTCGATGCCCCCGGCGATGTTCCGGATTGGCACCTCGGACTTCTCCTCGCTGTTCCAGATCGGAAGCGGCAGCTTGTGCTTCTC